>VGXF01000014.1 GCA_016873435.1 Nitrospira sp. | reverse complement strand
ACACGGTGCTCAAGCCGGAGGAGACGCGCGTCGAGACGTTCACCTTCCCAACACCGAAAGATACAAAGACCTTCGATGTGGACGTGGAGCTGAGCTACGCGCCCCTGACCGGCCCGCCGGCGTTTTTGCAGCGCGTCGAGGCCGAATCCGCGCAGGGTGCGCAGGACGCCGTCTTCCAGTCTATCCCGATCACTAGAAAAACCGTCAACGTGCCGGTCGCGACAGGCAATTAGATGCACGAAGCATGACGCGTGAAGAAAGAACCTATGCCCGCAAACGCACCCTTCAGGAGCTCAGGGTGCTGAGCCTGCTGAATCACAAAATCGAAGACGCGTGTTTTAGTCGGAAACGATTGTTGAGCCCGGCGACTTCATTTTAAAAATCTGAATCGCGGCATAAATGCCCTTGGCGGGCTGGTTGAGGATCAGCCGGCAGCCGACCACGCGTGTATCAATTAATTCGTACTGGCCGCCGCTGTAGTAAATGTCGCAATCGTCAATCTGGCAGTTCTTGTAGACGTGGTTGTCCAGCACCAGCTTGGTTTTGCCGAAGATCTGGCCCTCTACGACAATGTAGTGCGGTTCGAATCCCATCGAGTGCTCCTTCGGGGCGCATGATAGCAAGGCGGGCCTGCGTCCGCAAACGCCGCCGGCATGTTTACTGCTGTCCGGCATCTGTGTTAAGTAGGGCGTGCCCAGCATCGAATTTAGAGGGGGAATGGCTAAGTCAGCGGCAGCTTCGTCACAACCACACTCCCACGCCAAGTCTTCTCCGAAATCCTCTAAGCCAGTGACCGAGCCGGCTGAACCGGCCAAGGCGCCACGCGTGGCCAACGCTGCGCCAGCTGTGACTGCCGTCGAGATGGGCGCACGGCAACGGGAGATTTCCGTCTCCGAGTTCTTCACAAAAAACCGGCACCTGCTCGGCTTTGACAATCCGCGCAAGGCCCTGCTGACTTGTGTCAAGGAAGCCGTAGACAACGCGTTAGACGCGTCCGAAGAAGCGGGCATTCTGCCCGACATTTTGGTGAAGCTCGAAGTGGTGCCGGAGGGCAATGCGACGTCGTCCGCCAGCCAGGCCACGCGGTTTCGCATCACGGTCACCGACAACGGGCCCGGCATCGTCAAGCAGCAGATTCCGCGCATCTTCGCCAAGCTGTTGTACGGTTCCAAATTCCATCGCTTGCGGATGAGCCGGGGCCAGCAGGGCATCGGCATCTCGGCGGCCGGCATGTATGGCCAGCTCACCACCGGTAAGCCGGTGAAGATTATCTCGCGCACGAGCGCGCGCACGGCGGCCCACTACTTCGAAGTGCAGATTGACACCAAGAAAAACGAGCCGCGCATTCTCGAAAGCAAGCAGGGGGAGTGGGCGCAGCCACGCGGCACGCAGGTGACGCTCGAAGTCGAGGGGCGGTATCAGAAGGGGCGCGCCTCGGTGGATGAGTATCTGGAACAGACGATCATCGCCAATCCGCACGTGCAGCTCACCTATGTGACGCCGGAGGAGGAGACGAAGATCTACTCGCGCACGCATACGGAGCTGCCGCCGCAGCCCAAGGAGATCAAGCCGCATCCCTACGGCATCGAGTTCGGTATGTTCCTCAAGATGCTGCACGACACGAAAAGTCACTCGCTGGCGGGTTTTCTCGCGAGCGATTTCTGCCGCGTGTCGCCGGCCGTCGCACAAGAAATGTGTAAGGCGGCTAAGCTGTTGCCCGCGGTCCGCCCGCACGCTCTCCATGGGCATCCGGCCGAGATGCTCTACAAGACGATCCAGACGACGAAGATCATGGCCCCGCCGACAAACTGCCTGGCGCCTATCGGTGAACAGGCGATCCTCTCGGGTCTGTACCAGCAGATCAAGGGCGAGTTCTACACGGCGGTGAGCCGCCCGCCTGCCGTCTACCGTGGCAACCCCTTTATCATTGAAGCTGGCCTGGCCTACGGCAACCGACCAGAGGGGGGTACAGCGGAACCGAAGCCGGCTGCGCAGCCGCTGGCTGAGGGTGAGGTACGGCAAGAGGATGAGGACAGTGAGTTGGCCCGCGTGATCCGCTACGCCAACCGCGTGCCGCTGCTCTATCAGCAGTCCGCCTGCTCGACCTTCAAAGCGGTGCTTGATACGAAGTGGAAAAATTACGGTATCGCCCAGTCGCGTGGCGCGCTTCCCTCCGGCCCGATGGTGATCTTCGTCCACATGGCTTCCGTGTGGGTCCCCTTCACGAGCGAGTCGAAGGAAGCGATCGCCGATTACGACGAGATCCGCAAAGAGATCACGTTGGCGCTGCGCGAGTGCGGTCGGCGGCTGGGCATCTTTTTACGGCGGCGCGAGCGGGCAGAGGGCGAATACCGCCGGCGGAACATTTTTGAGCTCTATATCGAGGAAGTCGCCGAGGCCTGCAACCGACTCAAGGATGGGAAACTCAAAGTTGAAAAGCTAAAGGCGCAGCTCCAGAAGATTGCCAAGTCGCGGACCGGTGGGCAGAAAACTGACGAGACACTGGGCAAGGCCGGCAGCGGCCCGGAGGGACTGCCGCATTCGATCATCGTCACTCCGGAGGGCGTCGAGGGCGAGGGGGCGGTGGGCGCACGTGTGCCTGTTCCGACCAAGCCCGCGCCCGGCGCTCAGGCTGAACTGTTTGAGGAAAAATCAGGCAGGGGCCAGCCAGAAAAGAAATCCGCCAAGACGCCGGCTATCGCGCAGGCGAAAAAACGGAAGAAGTAGCCATGGCTAAAGCTAAGACCAACGGCGCGGTAGCAAAGAAACTGATCGGCCTGGCCGATGTGGTGATCGACGCGGCGAATCGGTCCAAGGACCCGACACTGGCAATTCCCATTCGTGCCCTGTCGAACGTTTCGTTCAATCCGCGCAAGGGGCTGATCGAACTGGGGGCCAAGAAGCAGGCGCGGGCCTTCTTTAACGTCGGCATGGCAAAGAAGTTCATGCAGACGATCCTCGTGGCCGACGCGCTCTCTGAACTCCAGCGCTCAGACCTCACGACCTCGCTCCGAGAAATTTATTACCGCACGAAACACACGATCAAGGATTCGCACGAGAATACCTTTGATACGCAGGACGAATCCGATCCGGTGATCGAGGATCTGGAGGTGTCACTGGCGGCCCTGCGCGAGGAGCTGCACGTGCGCGCGGAGAACGGCGGCAGTGTGGTCGGTCCGCTGGTACTGGAGGACGACGGCGACCGCGTGGACTGCGCCAAGTTGGGCAAGGGCGGCTACTCGGTGCCCTCGATTGTGGAGCCAGGGTATGTGGACATTCGGCGCTGCACGGCCGACTTCGTGCTGCTCGTTGAGAAGGGCACGCAGTGGAACCGGTTATCCGAAGATAAATTTTGGAAGCGCTATAACTGCGTGCTGCTGACTGGCAACGGGCAGCCGCCGCGTGGTGTCCGCCGCCTGGCGCGCCGGCTCCACGAGGAATACACGCTGCCGGTCTATGTGCTGGTGGATAACGATCCCTGGGGCTACTACATCTATTCAGTGGTCAAGCAGGGATCGATCAACCTCGCCTTCGAAAGCCAGCGCATGGCGATTCCCAAGGCAAAGTTCGTCGGCCTCTCCAGCGCCGACCCCGAGCGCTATGGGCTGCCTCGCAACGTCGGCATCAAGCTCAATGAGAAGGACGTGACACGCGCGAAGGAGCTGCTCAACTATGAGTGGTTCAAGAAGCCGGCCTGGCAGACGGAGATTAAACGTATGATCTCGAGCGGGCTCAAGTACGAGCTCGACGCGCTCGCAAACAAGGACTTCCAATATCTCACGAAGAAATACCTGCCGAAAAAACTCACAGAGAAAGACTGGCTCGACTGAATTCATAGCGTTTTCAGTTGTCAGGGGGCAGTGCCGAGGTTCCGGAATTGACCACTGGCAAATGAAAACTGACCACTAAATATGAGCAGTATTTTGGCTTGATACCCCTAAATCATCCTGTATAGAATGGCCCCACTTTTTTCGTTCTAAATCATGGGGTTGGAACAGTTTGCAAAAAACTGGCGACAGAGTGTTAACCACGAGAGGAGATTGAAGTGAGCGACTCAACGATTATCGGGTTTGCGGTGGTGGCGGCGGTGGCGGGCATTGTTTATGGCCTCTATTTAGCCATGTGGGTGTTCAAGCTGGATGCCGGCAACGCTAAGATGCAGGAAATTGCTAAGGCCATTCAGGAGGGCGCCGGCGCCTACATGAACCGCCAGTATCGGACGGTCAGCATCGTAGCAGCCGCGTTGTTCCTGTTGCTGTGGGCGGGCGGTGTGGCGTCCGACAAATTTGGGCTGCTGACGGCCATCGGTTTTCTGGTCGGCGCGGGCTCCTCGGCGCTCGCGGGCTACGTCGGCATGGTCATCGCGGTGCGCGCGAACGTCCGCACGGCGCAGGCAGCGCACAACGGCATGAACGCGGCGCTCACCGTGGCCTTTCGCGGGGGGGCGGTGACGGGCCTGCTCCTGATTGGGCTGGGCCTGCTCGCGATCACGGGCTTCTACACGCTGGCCGCGCAGTTTGCGGGTCAGGACAAGGCCATTCATGCGCTGCTGAGCCTCGGCTTCGGCGGCAGTTTGATTTCGGTCTTCGCGCGCGTCGGCGGTGGCATCTATACGAAAGCGGCGGACGTGGGCGCCGATCTCGTCGGCAAGGTCGAGGCGGGCATTCCTGAGGACGATCCGCGCAATCCGGCGGTCATTGCCGATAATGTCGGCGACAACGTCGGCGACTGCGCCGGCATGGCGGCGGACCTCTTCGAAACCTACGCGGTAACAACGGTGGCGGCCATGGTGTTGGCCTTCACGCTGTTCAAGGGCCAGAGCGCGCCGATCCTCTATCCGTTGCTGCTCGGAGGCATCACGATTTTTGCGACGATCATTGGCATTCTTTTCGTAAAGGTGAGCGAGGGCGGCGGCATCATGACGGCGCTTTATAAGGGGCTCTTCGTGGCCGGCGGCATCGCGGGCGTCGCCTTTTATCCCGTTACGACGAAAATCATGGACGGCGTCGGCGGCGTCAGCGGCCTGAGCTATTACATCGCCGCGCTGCTGGGGCTCGTCGTCACGCTCGCGCTGGTCTTCATCACCGACTACTACACCTCCAAGAGCTATGCGCCGGTGAAAGACATCGCCAAAGCCAGCGAAACCGGTCATGCGACGAACATCATCGCGGGGCTGGCCGTAGGCATGCAGGCAACGGCCTGGCCTGTCGTGGTCATCGGTGGGGCGATCCTGGCTAGCTACTGGATTTGCGGCGGGGCGGCGGCGGGCGGTTTGTATGGCGTGGCTGTGGCGGCGGTCTCCATGCTCTCGATGGCCGGCATCGTGGTGGCGATCGACGCGTTCGGGCCGATCACCGACAATGCGGGCGGCATTGCGGAGATGTCGCATTTGGGCAAGGCAGTGCGGAATATCACCGATCCCCTCGATGCCGTCGGCAACACGACCAAGGCCGTGACGAAGGGCTACGCGATTGGCTCGGCAGGGTTGGCGGCGGTGGTGCTGTTCGCCGAATATGCGCGGGAAGTGGCGGTGCACAATCCCGCGGCGGCGGCCTTCGATCTCTCCGATCCAAAAGTGCTGGTCGGGTTGTTCCTCGGTGGCATGCTACCCTTTCTCTTTGGTTCGCTGTGCATGAAGGCCGTGGGACAGGCCGGCGGCCTGGTCGTCGAGGAGGTACGCCGGCAGTTCAAGACCATCAAGGGCATTATGGAGGGCACGGGCAAGCCGGAGTACGGCACCTGTGTGGATATCGTCACGCAGGCGGCCATCAAGAAGATGATGATCCCCGGGCTGATTCCCGTGGTGTCACCCGTGCTCGTTGGCGTGGTGTTGGGCCCGCAGGCGCTGGGCGGCGTGCTGGTGGGCAGCATCGTGACCGGTCTCTTCGTCGCGATCTCGATGACGAGCGGCGGTGGCGCCTGGGACAACGCCAAAAAGTTCATCGAAGAGGAAGGCAAGAAGGGCAGTGAAACGCACAAGGCGGCAGTGACTGGCGACACGGTCGGCGATCCGTACAAAGACACGGCGGGGCCGGCGATCAATCCAATGATCAAGGTCATTAATATTGTCGCGCTTCTGATCGTGTCGTTGATTGTGTAGTAGCAAGATAAAAAGTTGTCAGTTTGTAGTATTTAGTTTCCAGAGCTGACAACCGAGTGCCAAATTTGCGTTCTGGTCTAGCCGGCAGAGCTAGGGCTCTTGTTTTGTGTGAGGAGCAATTGGCACTCCAGAGACAGATTGACACGATAAAGCAAGTTTTGTTAGCGAAGAAGAACACTCCTTCTCTAGCGGCAACATCGACAATGCCAATTGCCAGAATGATCGTCGATTCATCGAGGGGGGCACAAAATAGTTAACTGGTAGGGGGTCGATTTCGGTTGCGTGCTAAATTTGGCACAGGGGTTCTACCGATCGCATTACCGTATCAGTTTTTGACCAACGTCTTTTGCTCCTGATAACCGGCCGACTTGCCCCAGATTCCAAGGCCTTCCGCTCCAGAGTCCGCTCCAGTTTCTCGACCCGCTTCTGAAGCCCTAGGGCCTGGCTCTTGGGCGCGAGCTCGCCCGACTCCTGGAGTCCTTGGTCGAGGCTCCGCTTTCAACACTACATTTGGACCGCGTTCACGCGGTACTTCCGGGAGATCTTCTCCAAGGGGATTCCGTTCTTCCACTCCTGCAAGATCGCGAGCCTCTGCTCGGCCGGCCCCTGCCGCTTCCGCCCACGCCCATTCTGGACAGGTTTGCTTGTCGCTTCCATGGTTCCTCCTGACCTATGCGACCTGTCCAAACTTTAAGTGGGGCACGACAGGGAAGCGTTGCGTCCTTTGCAAGCGTTTGGAAATTCGATCAATTTGACTCGACTCTAGGCTTTGAGTAGCAGTGAGAACATTGCATGAATTTGTGGCGCTTGACCGCTTGCCGGCTCGGGAGTATTGTGAAGAGGCGCTCGCATAAGTAAGACCTATGGGAGCGTCGCTGCATCAGGAGGTGTTTTGATGGAAAAACAGGAGCGGAAGCCCGAGTCCCGAAAAGAACCTCAGGCCAAGGATGAGGTTAAGCCGAATCCAAAGGTCATCGAATCCGGCAAGAAGCTCAAGGAGGAAATCGACAAGCTGGTGGACGAAATCGACAATGTCCTTGAGGAAAACGCCGAAGAGTTTGTGAAGAACTACGTGCAGAAGGGCGGGGAGTAGTCCCGCCTTCTTTATTCTTGTCTGTTCCTCTCACACTGCGCCGCAGGCCTGGGCAGCCCGTTTGACAAACATTTTTTGAGCGCCTACTATCTTTTTGAAATTCAGTCAGTTGTGATCTTTTATTCAGGCCGTCTGCTCGTGTAGAGGGTGTGTGCTACAACGAGTGAACGGAGGGGGTGGGGTCCAACTGTATCGATTTCGATAGAAGGGACGCGGCAGAAGCCCATGCCCAACGAAACGGTCACCGATCTCAATCAGTTGATCAGCCGTATGCAAAGCTACAACCCGCACGCGGACGTCGAGCTCGTGCGCCGTGCCTACGCCTTTTCAGAAAAAGCCCATGCCGGTCAGACCCGCCGCTCCGGCGAGCCCTACCTCCAGCATCCGCTGGCCGTGGCTGGCGTTCTCACGGCGCTGCGGTCGGACGTCACGGCTGTGGCGGCCGGCCTCTTGCACGACACGCTCGAAGACACGCTGGCGACGCCGGCCGAGCTCGAAAAGGAATTCGGCAAGGACGTGGTACACCTCGTCGACGGCGTGACCAAGATCGGCAAAATTCCCTTCCGCAACTATGAAGAAAAGCAGGCCGAAAATTTCCGCAAGATGGTCCTCTCAATGGCGGACGACACCCGCGTTGTCCTCATCAAACTGGCTGACCGGCTGCACAACATGCGTACGCTGGAGCACCTGCACGAAACCAAGCGGCGGGAGATCGCGCAGGAAACGCTCGAAATCTATGCGCCGCTGGCGAGTCGGCTTGGCATTGGCTGGATGAAGAATGAGCTGGAGGATTTGTGTCTCGAGGCGCTCAAGCCGGACGTCTTTGCCGAGCTGAAGATGCGCGTGGCCAAGCGCGACGAGGAGCGGCAGCAGTACATCGCCGACGTCACCACGCTGGTGAAGCAGGCCCTGACCGAATCCGGCCTGAAGGGAGAGGTGCAGGGGCGGCCCAAGCATCTCTACGGTATCTTCCAGAAGATGGAGCGGCAGGCCGTGTCCCTCGACGAAGTCTACGATCTGGCGGCCGCGCGCATCATCACGGATACGAAGATGAACTGTTACGCCATCCTCGGCTTGATCCACTCGCTCTGGCGGCCGGTGCCGGGCCGGTTCAAGGACTACATCGCTATTCCCAAATCGAACCTCTATCAATCGCTTCACACGACGGTCATCGGGCCCAAGGGCGAGCGTGTGGAATTCCAGATTCGCACAGAGGAGATGCACCGCCTTGCTGAGTACGGCATCGCCGCGCACTGGAAGTACAAGGAGCACGGCGAGATTGACGACCAGGAGGGGAAGGCCTTCAGCTGGCTGCGGCAGTTCGTCGAATGGCACCAGGACCTGTCCGATAACCGGCAGTTTATGGATTCCGTAAAGCTGGACCTGTTCCATGACGTCGTCTACATCTTCACGCCCAAGGGGCTGGTGAAGGAAATGCCATTAGGCTCCACACCCGTGGACTTCGCCTACGCCATTCACACGGAAATCGGTGACCACTGTGTCGGCGCCAAGGCCAACGGAAAGATTGTGCCGTTACGGCATTCGCTCAAGAGTGGCGAGACAGTCGAAATTCTGACCTCCCCGACGCAGGTGCCGCACAAGGACTGGCTGAAATTTGTCCGGACCTCTCGCGCCAAGGCCAAAATCAAACACTGGCTGAAAAACGAGCAGCACCAGCGCAGCACTGAGGTGGGACGGCGATTGCTGGAACGGGAATTCAAACAACAGAATCTGGCACCTGCGCAGATGCTGAAATCGGACCGCCTGCTCGACGTAGCGAAGAAATCCGGGTACGCCACACTTGACGAACTGGTGGCAGCCGTGGGGTTCGGGCACGTTGCGGCCTCTGAGGTGGCGAGCTGGCTGCTTGCGCCGGCCCCGGCTGTGAGCAGCGCGCCAGGGGGCGCGCCGCAGCGTCCCACGGTTGGCGCGGGGGAGGAGAACACTGTCAAGGTCAAGGGCGGGCGCGATCTGCTGATGCAGTTGTCTCGCTGCTGCAATCCCGTGCCCGGCGACCGAATTATGGGCTACATCACGCGCGGGCGTGGCCTGACGATCCACGCCATCGGCTGTCCCAACCTCGAGGCCTTGGATTATGACAAGGACCGGTTGATCGAGGTTGACTGGGACACGTCGACGCCCAGCACACACTTCGTCAAAGTGTCGGTGGTAGCAGTGGATAAGCCGGGTGTGCTGGCCAACATTTCCTCGTCCATCACAGGCGCCGAAGCGAACATCACACGCGCGGAGATTGCTACGAGCGAAGCGCGGAAGGCTATTCTGGACTTCGTGATCGAGGTAACGGACACGGCACACTTGGATCGGGTGCTGAAAGCAATCGAACGGATTGAAGGGGTTATCACCGCGCGGCGCGTGCGTGCGTGGTATGACTAGCGGATCTGCGGTGGCTTCTTGTCCGGCGGCTCGCCGGGCACCTGGAAGCGGAGCGTGACACCGCGGTCGAGATGCAAGAGTTCCGCCGAGCCGGCCGCCAGTTCCAGCACGTACATCGCGTTCTCATTGGGCTGATACTGGGGGCAGCCGTCGTCGGTCCGGCTGCAAATGGGGACGCGGCGGGCGACATGCACGATCTTCTTTTTCTGATCCATCCAGATGATGTCGAGCGACATGCGGGTGTTTTTCATCCAGAAGCTCCACTGCTGCGGTTCGGCGAAGGCGAAGAGCATGCCGTGGTTGTCCTCCAGCGCCGAGCGGAACATCAGTCCGCGGGCGCGCTCCTCGGAGGTGTCCGCCAGCTCGGCCAGGACGACGCGGCCCTGCGGCAGCGTGATGGGAATCAGCGACTCGCCCACCGCTGGCGTAGACGCCAGCAGCGCCAGACCGGCCAGGAGGAGGACACGCATTTTCATGCGCGTGATCCTAGGGAGCGCGGTGCATCCTGTCAAGACGATCCGGGCGTGAGCACGGTCGGCCAGCGATGACCCGCATCTGGACCGCGCAGTACGACCCTCGTGTCCCTCCAACCCTCTCCTATCCGGAAACATCGCTGCCGCATTTGCTGACTCGATCCGCGGAACGGTTTTTCAACCGTCCGGCGATTCGGTTTTATGGCCGCAGCATCTCCTATCGCGAGCTCGACGCGCTGGTGAATCGCTTCGCGCAGGCGCTCCGGCGGACAGGAATCGGCAAAGGGAGCGTGGTGGGCGTCATGTTGCCCAATCTGCCTCAAACAGTGATCGCCTATTACGGCAGCCTCCGTGCCGGGGCGGCTGTCACGATGATCAATCCGCTCTATGTCGAGCCGGAGGTCCGTCAGCAGGTCGCGGATGCTGGCTGTGAGACACTGGTGGCGATGCCGCAGATGTATGCCCGTGTTGGGCCGCTGCTGGAGCGGGGCTTGCTTAAGCGGATGATCGTGGCCGGCATCGAAGACTATCTGCCTTGGGGCAAGCAGCTCATGTATTCGCTGAAGGCGAGAGGGGACGGGGCGCTGCCGGTGACTCCCGCGCGTCCCGAGGTGGTGCGCTTCCGCCGTTTCCTCGATGATTCGGCTGAACCGCCTGCCGTCTCCGTCGCGCCGGACGACATGGCGCTATTGCAGTACACCGGCGGGACAACCGGAGTACCTAAGGGCGTGGTGCTGACCCATCGCAATCTGGTGAGCAACACCTGGCAGTGCCGGAATTGGTGCCCCCTTGACGAGGGCCGGGAAGTGGTGCTGGGCGTGCTGCCATTCTTTCACGTGTATGGGATGAGCGTATGTCAGAACATGGCGCTGAGTCTGGGAAGCACCCTCGTCCTGCTGCCGCAGTTCCAGGTCGGCGAC
This sequence comes from Nitrospira sp., assembly GCA_016873435.1. Taxonomy (NCBI): domain Bacteria; kingdom Pseudomonadati; phylum Nitrospirota; class Nitrospiria; order Nitrospirales; family Nitrospiraceae; genus Nitrospira; species Nitrospira sp. The sequence continues at coordinate 15,119 of VGXF01000014.1, read as the reverse complement.
GTGCTCAAAATCATCCAGTCTGAGCGGGTGACGGTGTTCCCGGGCATCCCCGCCATGTATGCGGCGATCAACGCACACCAGCGTGTCGAGCGATACGGTCTGCGGTCCGTGCGGGTCTGTATCAGCGGGGCAGGGCCGCTGGATCCCTCCATTCAGAGCCGCTTTGAGACGTTGACCGGCGCGCATCTGGTCGAGGGCTATGGATTGACAGAGGCTTCTCCCGTGACGCACGTGAACCCGATGGGGCAGGCGGTCGAGGCGCGGCGCACGCGCAGCATCGGCGTGCCCCTGCCGGACACCGACGCGCGCATCATGGATCTCGAAACCGGGACGCGCGAACTGCCTGTCGGCGAGGTCGGTGAACTGGCGGTACGTGGCCCCCAAGTGATGCGTGGCTACTGGCAGCGTGACGATGAAACGCGGCAGGTGCTGCGGGACGGCTGGCTCTACACCGGGGACATAGCCCGGCGTGACGCGGCCGGCTATTTTTACATCGAGGACCGCAAGAAGGACATGATCAAGTCGGGCGGCGAGAATGTCTACACGCGCGAGGTGGAGGAGGCGATTCTGCGGCATGCAAAAGTCAAAGATGTGGTGGTCGTCGGCATTCCGCAGCTGCTACGTGGCGAACTGATCAAGGCTTACGTGGTCCTCAAAGACGGCGAGACGGCGACGTCGGCGGAGTTGCTGGAGCATTGCCGCTGCGAGCTAGCTAAGTTCAAGGTGCCGAAGCGCATCGAGTTTCGACAGGAGCTGCCCAAGACGTTGGTCGGAAAGGTGCTGCGGCGGGTGCTGATTGAGGAGGAACTCAAACGTGGAATTTCCTCCCGTGGCGGTATGGGCGAGGCCTAGCGCGCTTGCAAAGGAGCGGCGGCCTGTGCGATTCTTACCCACGAGCCCAACCTGGGGTCCACTAAGGAGCGTTATGAAGGAAAAACGCCGGGTTCTGTATGTGAAGGGCGTCTTTGTCTGTCCCAAGTGCCGCCAGTCCTACGTGCAGGACAAGTGGATCGAGGAATGGCGCATCCGCTGCCACAAGTGCGATTATCGTGGCACTTTGACGGAAGTGTCCGTCGAAGAGCATATGGACGAAGAGACTATCCGCCGGTAGTGTCCCACCCGCATCCCTCGCGTGTTCCCGTTTCCCAGCCAGGAGGTCGCGTTATGCGCCAGCTCATGCTGATCGTGCTGTTGTTATCTGGATGGACGGGTGTGGCGTGGGCCGCCGATGCGCCATCCTCGGTGAAGGTCCTGATCGCCTACCACTCGGCCACCGGAAACACGGAAATGATGGCGCAGGGTGTCGCCGCCGGCGCCAGGAGCATGCCCGGGACGGCAGTCATGCTCAAGCGCGTGGGCGAGGTGACCGGGGAAGACCTGCTCTCAGCCGATGCCGTCGTGGTCGGTTCACCGGTCTACTGGTCCAATATGTCCGGCGACGTGAAAAAATTCCTCGACGACTGGCAGCTCAAATTTGGCGTGTTTCCAGAGTTCAAGATGCGCAACAAGGTCGGGGCGGCCTTCGCTACCGGCGGGCAGATCTCAGGTGGCAAGGAGGTCACGATGCTCACGATCCTTGCCGCCATGCTCGGTAATCAGATGATCGTCGTGAGCGGGGGGGGAGCGTTTGGGGCGTCGGCCACGACAGAGGGGGACAGTCCCGGCATTGATGAAAAGGAACTGGCGTCCGCGAAGGATCTCGGCACGCGTGTCGCCGAGGTGACACACCTGGTCAAGCGGGGAGCGCCTCGCTGACGCCCAGGAATCCTGCCTGCCCTGCTGCGCGAAGAGTTTTCCAGCCGAATCTGTATGAGGGGAGGCGCCTAATCAGGCGGCCGTTCGCTCGAGTTCTTGTACCATCTCTCTGATCGTATCGAATCCTGACTGCCAGAACGCGGTAGCGCGCATATCCACGCCGACGGCGTTTAGAATTACCTCGGGGCTTTTTGATCCGCCGGCGGCGAGCAGGTTCAGATATTGTGCCACGAACGATTGCCCCTGCTGCTGATATTGCCGATACAACGCCAGCACGAGCAGATTCCCAAAGCTATAGGCATAGCAGTAAAAGGGGCTTCCGAAGATGTGGGGGATACTGAGCCATTCCCAGCGAAATTCGTCGGACACCGGTATGGCCTTGCCGAACTGCTGGCGCAAGGTATCTAGATACGCACCGCTTAGGTCTTTCGCAGTGGCGCCTGTTGCGATCATCTCATGTGCGACCTTTTCGAAAAGAACGAAATAGGCTTGTCGAATGACCGTTGCGTAGATGTCATCAAGCTGGCTGATCAGCAGACCCTGCTTCACGGATTTTCGCGTCTCCTGCGCTAGGAGGGCGTCCGACAGAATCCGTTCGCCGAAGACGGAGGCGGTTTCGGCCAGCGGCAGCGTCGAGTGGAACGTGAAGACGGAATGATCGGCCGCCAGCATGCCGTGCACGGCGTGGCCGAGCTCATGCGCGAGCGTCGCGACGTCTCGCGCCTCGCCAGTGTAGTTGAGCAGCACGTAAGGCGTCATCCCCGGTACGACGCTATAGCAATAGGCCCCGCTCAACTTGCCTGGCCGCAGGCGTGCGTCGAGATGCCGTTCGTCGATCACGCGCCGGACCAAATTGGCCAGTGTCGGAGAGAAGCCCTGATAGGCATCGATAACCAGCTGGACGGCGTCCGCATATCGGTACCGCCCATGGTCGGCTGGATGCGGGGCGTAGATATGGTAGCGGCTCATCGCCTTGATGCCGCAGAGTTTCCCTTTCAGCCTAAAATAGTCCTGAAAAACGCCGGCGTTTTTCGTGCAGACCGAGAGCAGGGCTGAAACGGCTTCGTCCGGAATGTCGTTGCTGAGATTGCGGGCGGCCACCGGCGAGGAAAATTTTCGGAGTGTGACGTTCTCGTTCTTCCAGTCGTTGACGAGCGTCGCATACATCTCCCCGAGCATGTCTTGCTGCCCGCCGACGACCCGATGCAGTTCCTTGTAGGCCATTTCGCGGACGCGGGCCTTACGATGGCGCACGTAGCCGGCGAGCTGCTCGCGGGTCAGGGTTTTCTTTTTACCCCCTAGCGTTAGCGTGAACGTCAGACCGTTGGTCAGGACGTCGTAGAGCGTGTTGACAGCGCTGCGGCCCGTGGTGTTCTTGAGATTGACGATTTGTTCCTGCAGCTCCGACAGCGTATGCGGCTTAAATCGTCGGATCGTTTCCAGGTGATAGCGAAGATCGCCAGCGGCGGCGAGCAGGCGGGCGGCATTGGCCTCGTCCACCGTTTGCCACCAGAGATCAAAAAAGAGGATGCGGTTTTGTATGCCGGCTAGCCGTTCCTCGACCTTCGTTTTAAACGCCCGCGCCGTGAGCTCCTTGGTGTTTTCCGAAAACCACAGATAGGCATAGGCGCTGAGTGTCGACGAGAGGCTAGCGATATCTTCAAGCAAGTTCAGCACGTTTCCGAACGTGTCCGCTGGTATTGCCGGCGCAAGCGCAGCGCGCGTGGTTTCCACCTGCGTGACAAGCCGATCCAGCTCCTTGAACATGCGTTCGGCATCTTCTGCCGGATGGCGCAACAACCCGGACAAGTCCCAAGCGGGTAGCGCGGAGGCAGTTCTTTTGGGGACGGATACCATTGCGTGCGATCACCCCAGACTGTGTTTCAGTGCCTGCAAATTCTTCGTGACCATCGCGTCCCCGTTTTTTGTTGAGACCTCGATGCCCCGGTCACAGATTCCACGGCATGCGTCGATCTGCTTTAACTGCTGCAGCGACTGGGCCAGTGCGTAGTAGGCGGCTGAATAGGTGGGTTTGACTTCAATGCACCGTTGCAACGCCTTGGCGGCGTCCTCGAAATTTCCGTCGCCTTGATAGGCCTTGCCAAGGCCGAACCAGGCCACGTCGTCGCTCGGGTCCATCGCCAGTAACTTTTTCAACGGTTCGATTTTCGGATCAGGCATGGGTTGACCGTAGCACGCCGTTCGCCGAATTGTCTATCGCGTTTGAGGCGTGTTACGATACTGCGGAAATATGACCAGCATAGGGCGTAGGGCTGATCAGCAAGACTTCCGAACCATAGGCCATATGCTTCCGGAGAGCCATGGCTAAGACCGGATTTGTTTATCATCCCGACTACTTGAAGCATGACATGGGGATGAGCCATCCCGAGTCCCCGGAGCGCCTCCGGGCGATCGTCAGGAGGCTGGAGCAAGACGGGGTCCTGCCGAAACTGGTCCGCGTGGATCCTGCGCCGGCAGCTGACGAATGGATCATGCAGGTGCACGATCCGGTCTATGTGGCGGCCCTGAAGAAACAGGCGCCGTCGAGCGGGCGCATCTCGCTGGATGCCGACACCTCTATGTCGCCGGGCTCGCTGCCGGCAGCCTATCTGGCGGCCGGTGGGCTGCTGGCTGTGGCGGACGCCATCATGGCCGGCCACGTGGACAACGCCTTCTGCGCCGTCCGCCCGCCAGGTCACCATGCCGAGCGCAACCGGGGGATGGGCTTCTGCCTCTTCAATAATGTCGCGATCGCCGCGCGCTATTTTCAGAAGAAGCACCACCTCGCTCGCGTGTTGATCGTGGACTGGGACGTCCATCACGGCAACGGTACGCAACACGCGTTTGACGAGGATCCCTCCATCCTATTTTTCAGCACGCATCAATATCCCCACTATCCTGGGACTGGCAGCGCAGAGGAGCAGGGCCGCGGCCAGGGCGAGGGGATGACGATCAACGTACCGATGACGGCGGGCGCGGGCGACGACGAGTACCGCACTGTCTTTAGCAAGGTGCTCGTTCCTGCGGCGGACAAGTTTAAGCCTGATGTCGTGATCATTTCGGCTGGCTTCGACGCGCACCAGGACGATCCGCTCGCCAGCATGGGCCTGACCGAGGCGGGCTACGCCGACTTGACCAGCATCGTGGCCGGGATCGCCAGGCAGTATAGTCAGGGCCGCATCCTGTCGAGTTTGGAAGGCGGATACAATCTCCAGGCGCTTTCCGCCTCGGTCGAGCAGCATATTCTGGGTCTGTTGGCCGCGTAGAAAAGGGAAGCGTACAGAGGCAAAGGGACACAGTGGGCCGAACTGGGAAAATGCTGGTTGGCGGTGCAGTCGCGACGGTCGCGATCTATCTCTATTACACCGAGGTCAAGCCGGTCGTGATCTTCGGCCTGCGGTCTGATTACGCTCACGCGATTCCCTATCAAAAGGTCCCTGCCGGCATCGACAGTCTGAAGGCCGAATCGTGCGGCGTCTGTCACAAGGATATTTACGAGGAATGGAAGGCCAGCATCCATGCGAAGGCCTACGAGGACCCCTTTTTTCAGGCCTATTGGAAAAAGGACAAGAACATCTGGGTCTGTCTCAATTGCCATACGCCGCTTGAAAACCAGCAGCCAACATTGATCAAGGACATCCCTCGCGGGCGGGTGGAGAAGGCGGCAGCGGAGCCCAATCCCCACTACGACGCGGCCTATCAGAAGGAAGCCATCACCTGCGCCGCCTGTCATGTGCGTGATGGCGTGATCTACGGTCCCTACGACGATTCCGCTGCGCCGCATCCTACAGGGTTTGATCCAAACTTCCGCACGGCGCAGATCTGCTACCGCTGTCACAACGTTGTCTCGGGCCCCGCACAGTTCTACAACGTTGGACCCTGTGGGACCTACACTGAGTACGAGGGTAAATATTTCATGCAGGAGCGGGGCTTCATCTGCCAGAACTGCCACATGCCCGAAGTGGAACGGCCGGTGGCACGCGGCGGGCCGATCCGGCAGGGGCGCCGGCACCTCTGGCGGGGTGGGCACGATCCGGAGATGATCAAGCAGGCGGTGGCGGTGCGTGTGCAGGCTGAGCCTGCGTCGCCCAAGCCCGGGGATCGCGTGACGTTCACGGCCACGGTGATCAATGCGGGTGCGGGCCACAAGATTCCCACCGGTGATCCGGACCGGCATTTCACCGTCGAGTTTCTCGTCCAGGAGAAAAATGGGCATGTGATCGACCAACAGTCCGACACGATGGGCCGCTGGATTCTCTGGCAGCCGGTGGTGCTGGAGGTTTACGACAACCGTCTCCTGCCGCTGGCCAGCCGGGCCTATACGTTCTCGGCACGTTTGCCGGAGCAGTCCAATGGCCAGACGTTGACGGTGCGGGTGCGGTATCACATTCTGACCGACGGCCAGCATGACATGTTGAAGACGAAATATGGTCTCACGGCCGACGATCCCTATCGTTTCACGATCTACGAGCGGACACTGCCGCTCTCGGGCGAGTTGACGGCGGCGTTGGATCAAAATGTTTTTGATCCCAAGTTGACCTGTGCAGTGGACGGGGCGAAACAAAACCCGTATAACCCCTCATGATTCACAAGCACTTCGACTACAACTGCCGAGATGCCGCTACGACAAGCCCGCCTGTGGTTTTAGGCAGGCCGGCGGGTGGGCTGGCCCCTCGCGACCGCGACGTACTGCGTCAAGTACGCTTCGGTCTCTCCAGGCTTCAGGCGCCCGTGTCACATGGCTTCATGGCAGTTTCACGACGAACCGTCGTAAAGCATGAGGGGAGTACGGAACACAGGAGTTGATCGCCTTATGATGCATCCCTATCTCATCGACACGGCCACGCTCGATCAGAATCTCGGGCGCACGGGACTGGTCATCATCGACGTGCGCGGCAAATCCGCCTATGCCTTCGGCGGGCACATCCCAGGCGCGGTGAACGCCACGTGGCACGACTTCAGCGATCCCAACGCGGCGGCTAAGAGCCTGCTCGACTCCGACACGAGCCGGCTGGAGAAAAAACTCTGCGCGCTTGGTATCAGCGACGACAGCGACGTGGTGATCTACTCCAATCCCTTCGACAACTGGGGCGACGAAGGGCGCATGTTTTGGATGCTCCAGTATCTCGGCCACCAGAAGCTCAAAATTCTGGACGGGGGCTGGGTCAAATGGACGAAGGAGCAGCGCCGGTACGAGCATTTCCCGGTGACGCCCCAACCGGGTACCTTCACGGTGAAACCCAACCGGGACCTGATCATCGACAAGGAGGAACTCAAACAGATCGTCCGCCGGCCGCACCCGGAGACCGCTATTGCGGATGCCCGTAGTCTGGAGGAATATGCCGGCAAGGAAATCTCCGGTATCCCTCGCGCCGGCCACATCCCTGGTGCACTCAGTGTCTCGTGGAACGCCTTTTTGAATCCGGACGCCACGCTCAAGGAGATAGGGGCAATCCAGGCCGGGCTAGCCGACCGGGGACTGGATCCAGCACAGGAAGTGGTTTGCTACTGTACCGGAGGAGTGCGCTCGTCCTGGCTCTACGTCGTGCTGAAGTTGGCTGGGTTTGGGAAGGTCCGAAACTATCCGGGATCCTGGTGGGAATGGAGCCGGGACTTTGCTGCCCCCGTCGAGAAGGATGCGAAATTGCTCTATAAAATCGTGGGCACAGAGGATCGCAAGCCGTCTTGACCGGTCCCGGATCTCATGGTAAGGTCCGAGCCATCTAGGGGGGGCGTCGGATTTGGAGAGTCAGACAAGAACGTCAATGACCCTGTCACTCACACGAGGGAGGCTGAGCATGAAGATATTGATGGGATGGATGATGGCTGGCGTGGCCGTGGTGGTGCTGAGCGCCCCTGCCTTTGCCGGAAACAAACATGTGGAGGAGGCCGTCACTCATGCCAAGGCTGCGGTGGAGCATGGCAAGCAGGGCCATGCGGATGTAGCACTGAAGCATGCGGAGGAGGCCCTGATGCATGCCAATGGCGCTCAGAAGGACATGAAGAACGGACATCTGGACGAAGGGGTGAAGCATCTGACCGAAGCCGTCAAGCATGGTAAGATGGGCCATGCGGATGCAATTGCCGAGCATGCCCAAGGCGCGGTGACGCACCTGTCCGAAGTAAAGTAGCAATTTTGGGGCAAGTGGCCAGAGGCCAGGGGCGAGAGGGGGAGGACAGGCGAGTTCTCCGCTTCTCGCCCCTCTCTTTTTTTCCTCTTGCCCCTTGCTCCTAGCCGCTGGCCTATGCAGATGAAAGTTGGCTATTGCCAGTTCAAACCGGAATTCGGCAACGTAGCGCACAATCTGGACCGCGTCGCGCGCCTACTTGCCAAAGTCCGGTGTGATCTGATGGTCCTGCCAGAGCTCTTCGCATCCGGCTATCAGTTTGTCTCCAAAGCTGAAGTGGCAGACCTGGCCGAGCCGATCCACGGCGGCCGGACAACCGCGCGCCTCTGCGAAATCGCACGTGCCCGGCGCATGCACATCGTGGCCGGATTGCCGGAGGAGGCCGCCGGTCGCTATTACAACGCTGCCGTGCTCGTCGGGCCGTCGGGCGTGCTGGGCAGCTACCGAAAGACGCATCTATTTTTCGAAGAAACGAAGTTTTTCTCGCCGGGTGATTCGGGCTTTAAGGTGTGGAACATCGGTCCGACCGTCATCGGCGTGATGGTCTGCTTCGACTGGTTCTACCCGGAGGCGGCCCGCACCCTGGCGTTGCAGGGCGCCCACATCATCTGCCACCCGTCCAATTTGGTCCTGCCGCATTGCCCAGCTTCGATGCCCGTGCGCTGCCTGGAGAACCGTGTCTTCAGCATCACCGCCAACCGCATCGGCTCGGAACGGCGGGGCGGAAAAAACCGGCTGACCTATATCGGTCAGAGCGAGATCGTTGGTCCCCGTGGAAACATTCTCAAGCGGGCGCCGGCCAAGCGGGAGCAGGTGGCCGTGGTGGAGATCGATCCAAAAGAGGCCCGCGACAAATCGCTCAATAAGTATAATGATCTCCTGCGGGACCGCCGGCCGGAATTGTATCGGGCATAAGCTGTGATCAGTTGTCAGCAGCCAGGCTGCAGTTTCCAAAACGGATAACTGACCACTGAGAACAGAAAACGGTGTGAGCGGCTTGCCGCCGGCCATTCCTCACAGTAGGATGGACTCATGGAAGTGTCCCTCGGGAAAGGCATCTTTCTGGTCGCAGCGCCGTCGCTGCGCGACCCCAATTTCCGCCAGACGGTGGTGCTGCTCTGCGAACACGGCTCGCAGGGCGCACTGGGCGTCGTAGTCAACCGGCCGACCGCCATCCATTTGACCGAGGCGCTGCCCCAAGTTCCCGTCATCGAGGGCCAGCGGCATCTGCTCTTTTCCGGCGGGCCGGTGCAGCCCAACCATGTATTGATTCTCTATCGAACGGGGAAGGGCCCCGACAACACGCACCACGTTTTCGACGGCGTGTACATGGGCGGGGACATGGCGGCACTGGAAACACTACTGACGGTCCCCGGCGTGGCCGGGTCGTTCCGAGCCTACATCGGTTATTCAGGATGGGCGCCGGGGCAGTTGGAAAACGAAATGAGGACCAATTCCTGGATCACACTGCCGGCGGATCCTTCGATCGTTTTTGAAAAGGACCCGGGCGTGATTTGGGCCGACATCATGAAATCCCTTGGCAGCGGGTATGAAATGTACGCCGCCATGCCGGCGGATCCGAGCCTCAATTAAGAGGGTTCAGGGTGAGAGCAACGGGCGGGGTGAGTTTTCTAAGCCCGCACCTCAGCCGAAGCCTTTTCTGCGAGCAGCGGTCGCAGAAACTGTCCCGTCTGTGAGTCCGCGGCCTGCGCCACCTCCTCAGGCCGGCCTTCCACCAGGATCCGGCCTCCGCGCTCGCCGCCTTCCGGTCCCAGATCGATGATCCAGTCAGCAGTCTTGATCACGTCGAGATTGTGCTCCACCACAACCACCGTATGCCCGGCATCCACCAGCTTGCCGAGCACGGCGAGCAGCTTTTTGATGTCGTCCAGGTGCAGTCCCGTCGTCGGCTCGTCCATGACGTAGAGCACGTCGCGAGCGCTCCTATCTTTCAACTCCGCCGCGATCTTCAGCCGCTGTGCTTCACCGCCCGAGAGCGTCGTCGCCGGTTGGCCGAGGCGCAGGTACCCCAGCCCGATCGAAGACAAGAGATGTAGCTTCTCGCCCAGCCTCGGCGAGCCGGAGAAAAACGACACCGCTTCGTCCACCGTCAGGCTGAGCACATCGTGGATCGTCTTGTCACGGTATTTCACCTTGAGCACGGCCTGGCTAAACCGCCGCCCATTGCAGGCCTCGCAGGTCGCGTAGAGGTCCTCAAAGAAATACATTTCCAGCTTTTCGTAGCCGTTACCTTCACAGCGCTCGCACCGGCCACCCGGCGTGTTGAAGGAAAAATGCGCGCTGGTCAGGCCAGCGGCTCGCGCGCCCTGGGTGTTGGCGAACAGCGAGCGGATGTCGTCGAAGGCCTTCAAATAGGTGATGGGGTTCGAACGCGGCGTGCGGCCGATCGGCTCCTGGTTGATGAGCCGCACGCTGCGCAGATATTCCAACCCCTTGATGGCGCTGAATCGGCCCATGGGCAGTGAATCGATTTTGAAGGCGCGGGCAACGGCACGGTAGAGCGTGTCCTCCACGAGCGTGCTCTTGCCTGAGCCGGACACGCCGGTCACACAGATCAGCATGCCAAGCGGGAACCGGACGTTGAGGTCTTTCAGGTTGTGCTCGCGCGCGCCGGCAAGGCTCAGGAATTTACCGTTGCCGGGTCGGCGCACGCGAGGAACCGGAATCGTCTCCTCGCCGCGCAGGTAGCGGCTGGTGATCGGCTGCGCGCTAGCGAGGAACTGTTTGTAGGGCGCAGCGCAGACGATCTTTCCGCCGTGCTCGCCAGACCGTGGTCCCATCTCGATCACGTGGTCGGCTGCCTGGATCATCTGCCGGTCATGCTCCACGACCACAACCGTGTTGCCGCTGTCGGCGAGATCGCGCAGGATGCCGGCCAGCGTGGCCGTGTCGCGCGCGTGGAGACCGATGGTTGGCTCATCCAACACGTACAGCGTCCCCACCAGCCGCGCACCCAATTGGTTGGCCAGCATGATGCGCTGCGCTTCGCCGCCGGAGAGTGTCTTGGTCTGCCGCGAGAGCGTGAGATAGCCCAGCCCTACGCGGAGCAGAAAGCTGAGCTTCCTCTTGAGCAGGCGCAGGATGTCCTGCGCTGCCCCGGCTTCAAAAGCGGGCAGGGAGAGTGTTTCAATCCAATCGGCGGCCTCGCGGATTGTCAGGCTGGTGATCTCATGGATATCTCGTCCTAAGACTTTTACAAAGAGCGCATCCGGTTTAAGCCGGCTCCCGTGGCAGGTGGGGCACGAAAACGGACTCCGGTAGCGGCTCAAAAAGACTCGCACGTGAAGCTTGTAGCGTTTCTTCTCTAGAGCCTCGAAGAAATCGTTAATGCCGTCGAATTTCTTATCGCCCTTCCAGAGAAGCGCTCGTTCAGCCTCAGTCAATTTCGCGTAGGGCGTGGTGAGGCTCACGTTGAGCCGTTTCATAGACAGCAGCAGCTGCTTCTGCCACCAGTCCGTGCCCGGTTTGCTCCAGGGTTCGATGGCGCCATCGGCCAGCGAGAGGTTACGGTTAGGAATGACGAGGTCTTCGTCGTACTTTAGGATGTTCCCGTAGCCCTTGCATTCCGGGCAGGCGCCGAGCGGATGGTTAAACGAAAAGAGGATCGGGCGGGGCGGTTCGAAGGCGCGCCCGCAAGATTGGCAGCGGAATTTGGTGCTGTAAGTTTGCAGGCCTTGCCCGATCACCTCAGCGCAGCAGATGCCGTCGCCCTCGTGAAAGGCTGTTTCGACTGCCTCGACGATCCGATTGCGGTTATCGGATCGTAGCACCAAGCGGTCGATCACGACATGCAAATCCGACCGCGCCGTGCCGGGCAGAACTGTCCCTGGCTGCAAATCAATCAGTTCGTTGCCGCACTTGAGGCGAACGAATCCTCTCGTCAACAGCGAATCGATCAGCGCGCGATCGTGCCCTGGCCCGAGGTCTTTCACGGGGAACAGGATCAGGGCGCGGTTGTCGAGGAAACGCGCCAGGAGATCGTCAGCAACCGAGCCGGGGTGGTGGCCCCGCGCCTCTTGTGTACAATCCGGACAGACCGGCTTGCCGACCTTGGCAAACAAGAGCCGCAATAGATCAGCCATTTCTGTGGCCGTGCCGACTGTCGAACGGGCTGTCCGGACGGGATTTGTTTGCTCGATGGCAATGGCCGGCCGGACGTTAGTCAGCCGATCCACGTCTGGGCGATCCACCTTTTCCAAAAACATGCGGGCGTAGGTGGAGAGCGATTCCACGTAGCGCCACTGACCCTCCGCGAAGAGCGTATCGAAAGCCAGCGAGGATTTTCCAGACCCAGAGATGCCAGTGATGGCCGTCACTTTGTCGTGCGGAATGCGGACGGAGACGTTTTTGAGATTGTTCTGCCGAGCGCCCTCGACGATCAGCTCGCCCAAGTCAGGGGAGGGCTTATGCCTGTTGGGCACGTGGTGTCTCCCCATACGCAAAACGAGTCGGCATCGTAGCAAGTCAGGATTACGTGCGCAATCGTGTCTGCTCGATGGCTATCGGAGTATCAACCGGATTAGACCCACGCCGGCCAGGTAGATGGCCAGCGAGCCAGCCATCGTAACCCAGAAGCCCAACTTGGTCAGGGCCACGATTATGAAGCCGACATAGGCAAGCCACGGCGGCACGAACCAGAGCAAATTCTTGGCATAGGCCAGCGTAGCGTCAGCGCCGCCGTTGAGATAAATCAGCACAAAGGTTACGCCCGTGATCGCTGGGAAAGTACTGGCCAGCGCGGCCCAGAACCCTTCGCCCTTCGCGCCAAGATAGGTCGAGGCGCTGACCACGATCCCGCCAATGAGAAAATAGATCCCGTATTTCACAAATTCGTTCATCCGCTCCTCCTTGAGCCGAAAGGCCTTCGCGCACATTGCACGCGTCCTTCCTGATAGGGTCGCCCATGCCCGGAGCGCGTGGCGGGCAATCGAGCGCGACCAGCTCGCGCGCGCAGAGCCCAGCAGACGTCGACGTGCACCCCGGGGTCGCCGAACGGTTCATTGACGAGGCATGCTGAAAACAAAGGACTCACGCAACCACCATCCTGAGGACCAAGTACAGCACGATGACTTCGGCCGCATGGGCCACGATGGGGACATAGAGATTCCGCAGGCGCACCCACAGGAAGCCCCAGATCAGCCCGTCCCACACGGCGATCCAATGCAAATGGCGGAATGTTAGCACCATAAACGGGTCGAAAGAAAAAGTAAGAGCTGAGACAGCCACGGCTGCGCCGGTTGCAACCGGTCCGGGTAGGGTGGAGAAGAGCGCACGCAGCCGGCCCAGCAGGAACCCGCGAAAGTTTATTTCGACGAAAAAGGCAATCAGGACGATGAACCAGGGCAGCATGACGGCAAGCGGAATCTGCGCATGCGGGGTTTCGCGTAAAAAGCCGATGTCGAAGCCCAATCGCGGGACGAGATACAGGATAACGGTGGTATTGAATAATCCAAGCACTAGCCCGGTTGCCGTGCCCCAGCGCAGTCCTTCCGGGAGCTGCGCACGCTGTAAGCCGAGACGGGAGATGACCCCTGGGTTCTGCGAAGCCCAGAAGCCCAGGGCCACGTAGGCGACAGCCTGTGGAAGCAACTGGATCAGCCAGAGTTGCTGGAGGTCTGAGGGAAGCAGATCAAATCCGATGGTGGCGGCGATGGGCAGGCCCGCGAGCCAAGCCAGCCGCTCGGTTGGATCCGCGTCGTGCACGTGGCTACTGAAGCTGGATGCCGTAGCGATCGAGCGTCGTGGCCTTGTTGCGAGTCAGATTGGAAAGCGACTTGTTGTAGTCTACAATCGCGCGCAGCTCGTTGCCCTGCGTGGTCGCCAGATCGCGCTGGAAGTCGAGCACAAAGCGGGTGGTGCTCAATCCGACGTTTAACCGTTCCCGCTCAGCTTGTAACTGCTTCTCGGCCATGATACGGGCGGCCCGCGTCGTTTCGATTCGCTTGAAGTCGGTCTGGACGCGTCGTATCGCCTCGCGCACACCGACAATCACTTGTTGTCGTACGCTGACTAGCGAGGCCTTAGCGTTGAAGCCCTCCAATTGGCGCTTGTTGTACTGACTGGTGGCTGAGCGGTTGCCGAGCTGGTAGCTGAAGACCAGTCCCGCACCGTAGTTGTAAAAGTCGCCGCTGAAGTTTTTGTTGGTCATGTCGCCGTAGTTTCCACCCAGGCCTGCCATGCCGGAGGTGCCTTGGAACGAGAGGTTCGGCAGCATCTGGTTTTTGGCGAACTTGACGTTGGTATCGGCGGTCTCGAGGTTTTTCTTCGCCTGTAGAATTTCGGGGCGCCGGTCCAGCGCGATTTCGATAGCTTCCTCACTAACGATTGCCTCGAGCGTCTGGCTGGGCTTGTCGAGCGGCGTGAGCCGAAGATCCTGCCGCAGCTCCTCCTCAGCCGGGTTCTGCAAGCGGCGGAATTGGTCCTCCTGGTCGCGAATGGCCTTTTCGGCGACAAGCACCTGCTCGACGCGGGAGGCCACAGCGGCTTCTGCCTGCAGGACGTCTACGATCGACATGATCCCGGCCTTGGTCTTGGCGCGGTTGCTGGCCAGCAGCTCCTGCGCGGCCCGGAGGGCCGATTCGGCCACCTTAAGGTTTTCGTTCACGAAGACCAGCTCCCAGAAATTCTGCTCGACGGTGGCGATGACCGTGAGAACGCGGTCAGTGAAGACCTGCTCCTCCACCTTAGCGTTGTTCTGGGCCACCTGGATGAAGGTACGGTTGACCTCCGTGCCAAAATTTCTAAGCAGCGGCTGGGTGAAGGTGAAGGCCAGCCCGCCCGAGTAGGCCGGATTGAACAGGAAACCGCTGGCCACGTTCTGATTCACGTTGGATCGGGATGGGCTGTAGTTCAAATCGTAATTGGCGCCGGTCAGCAAATTCTGGGTGACGTCCGCGGTGAGCGAATGGCTGCGCTGATCGAAGGTCAGAATCTCGTTGAGGTTCTGGTTCGTACCGCCGAATACGGGACGGTTCAACGGCTGCACCTGCCGGTTGTACTGGCCGTTCAGGCTGAGCGTGGGGTCGAACTTGGCCTCCTCGCCGACGATATCGGAGAGGCGGCTGTTCTTGGTCGTGCGGCTGATGGAAATGTCGAGATTGCGTTCAAGGGCCTGGAGCACCGCGTCCGAGAGAGCCACCGACTGCCGCCGTTCCTGCGGTGCCTTGGCAGGCGGGTCCTGCGCCATGACGACCCCGTCGGCCAGGAGCAGGGCCG
>VGXF01000013.1 GCA_016873435.1 Nitrospira sp. | reverse complement strand
GTTCCTGATAATACAGGAGAACTAATTGTGGGGGTAGTAAAAGTAGTATTTGCGACAGGAATAAATTCTTGAAGTGGCATAGAGAAATTTCCGTCTCGTTTATGCCGTTAATGAAAATCCCGCTGCCGCAACATCACCCCGTGCAGTCCCCACCCCAGTGGTATCTGTTGCCACCACACCCGTATTGGAAACCAGATTGGTCAGTGAGACGTATGATCCTGTGTACCCATACCCAAAAATCGCTTTATCGGTGCCATAGCCAGCCGCAGAAAGATCTTTTCGTGTTGTCCCGACCCCCGTGACATCAGTACCCGCAACACCGGTATTGGTGACGAGATTGGTCATGGAGACGCCTGGATTTGATCCTGTGGTCCCATATCCAAAGATCGCTTTATCCGTACCATAGCCCGCTGCCGCAAGATTTTTTCGTGCTGTCCCGACCCCCGTGACATCAGACCCCACGACACCTTGATTGGTTACCAGGTTGGTCATTGAGACACCTGGATGTGGTCCTGTGTCCCCATACCCAAAGATCGCTTTATCCGTACCATAGCCCGCTGCCGCGAGACTGTATCGTGCCGTGCCGACCCCAGTGACATTAGACCCCACGACACCTTGATTGGTGACCAGATTGGTCAACGAGACGGCTGATCCAGTGTATCCATACCCAAAGATGGCTTTATCGGTGCCATAGCCCGCTGCCGCAAGACCGTATCGTGCTGTGCCGACCCCAGTGACATCCGACCCTACCACACCTTGATTGGTGACTAGATTGGTCAACGAGACGTATGATCCTGCGTACCCATACCCAAAAATCGCTTTATCGGTGCCATAGCCCGCTGCCGCAGGATCGAATCGTGCTGTGCCCACCCCCGTGGTATCGGCTGCCACCACACCGGCAGCAGAGACTTGATTGGTCATGGAGACGTTTGATCCATTGTATCCATACCCAAAGATGGCTCGTTGCGTATTGCTTTGACCAGGTCCTGTGGGGTCTAATCGCCAATAAGTTCCATCCCAAATTTCTTTAGCATTTAAGGAAGTATTAAATCCTACTTGATAATTAGTTGGGGATGCTGGGCGCGTAGCAGTGGTCCATGACGTCAGAGCCAGTGTTGAAAACGTGGGCGTCCCAGCTAGTGTATAGGTCCCCGTTGCTGTTCCCGATAATACGGGAGAACTAATCGTGGGCGTTGTGAGAGATGTATTTGCTGCAGGAACAGGATCTTGAATTGGCATAGTGGAGTACCCCTCTTGTGACTCTAGTATTTATCTTTTTTTATTTCCACCAAATGAGCTTGATCATGAACTTCATCCAGCGGCACCGACACACACGCCACCAAGATTGGAGATAGGTGTAAATTGATGAAATGATTGACAATTTCATAGTACTATATATTTGACTTTTGGACGAAATTCATGTATACTATTCTTAGATTGTGAGGTTAATTATGAGACGATGTACACCCAAAAAACCCTCTATGGACACGTCGCGAATTGGTGAGCGTGTCGTGCATTCAAAGAGCTGAGGTCTACGCCACTGCGCACCCCCGACTCGCACCGCCCCCCGATCATTGCCCTGGCGGTCATCCTTCTGCTGCTGTCTGCGAATTCCGTGTTGGCGCTGGAAAAATACGGCCGCCCGCTTCCCGCGCTAGCAGAAACGCACGAATCCCAGACAGAACAGCGAGAGGAGACCGCCCCTTGGCTAAAAGGCTATCTGCTCACTGCGGCGTTCCCACACAACCCGAGCTTTGCCGCGCGGCCCGACAACAGCGGACTGGTCGGGATGCGGCACATGATCCACCTGGAAACCGAGCTGCTCGGCAATTACCTGCAGTTCTATACGGATCAGAACTTTTTCTCGGACCGAGGGAAGGGCTGGATCGAGCTCTCTGAATGGGATAAGACCTTCGCCTTCACCGGAACCGTCCGACAATGGAATTGGCGGGTGCAATACGAACAAGACGCGCCGCTGGACAAGAGAGGCATCAAGCAGACCTACGCGGACGCGCTCGTCAATTTTAACTTCACGCCAGGCAACCAATACGACTGGTGGCGGCAGCAATTTCCTGACCAAAACCTGACCTTCTACATGGGCGGCGGCTGGCTGTTTCATAACGCAAGCTACTTTGCCCGCCCCGACAATACTGGCCGCGCGCTCTTCCGCTATGTCGCACATGGTGATCTTGATCTGTACAAGAACAAAGTCGTCGTCTTTGCCGACACCAACTGGTTCACTGACCGCTCCAAAAGCGATACGCTCACCCCGACCGAGCTGGACTGGATCATCGGCCTCGCCCTGCGGTGGAAGAATTACGAACTGGCCGTACTGCACGAACGGGACATGCCGCTCGACCAGAGCGGGCTGATCCAGCGATACACGGCCATCCAATTACGCTATGGGTTCGAATGGCAGAAATGAGCAGTGGTAGTCGGTACCCCGTCTTGGTCAATCGCAGACCCCTGTGCTAAGATGCCCCTCGATGAATCGCGCTAGCAACTACATGGGGCTCGCGCTGGAGCAAGCCCGTAAAGCAGCCGCGCTAGGCGAAGTACCGATTGGCGCCGTACTGGTTCGGGACGACGAGATCCTGGCGCAGGCTCATAATCTTCGAGAAATCTGGCAGGACCCAACGGCGCACGCCGAACTAGTGGCTATCCGGAAAGCCGCGGCGCAATCTGGGTCGTGGCGGCTGCCGGACACGACGCTGTACGTGACGCTCGAACCCTGCACCATGTGTATTGGGGCAATGATTCTGGCGCGGATTCCCCGGCTGGTGTTTGGCGCGCTCGACCCAAAAGCCGGCGCCTGCGGATCAGTCTTGAACGTGCCGGCTGAGCGACGGCTGAATCATCACGTTGAAGTGATCGGTGGAGTCTTGGAGCAGGAGAGCCAAGAATTACTGCGGACGTTCTTCAAAAATCTTCGCCAAGAAGCGGAAGAGCGGATCGGATAACTAGTAGGTCGTCTCCGCGCGCCACGCCTTGGGCATGTGAACCTACTGACGGAAACGTAACTCGCCGCCGCGACATCAGTGAACGCGGCGGCACAAGCGAAGCTCATAACGGAGAGGTGACTGAGTGGCCTAAAGTGCCGGTCTCGAAAACCGGTGTCGGGGTAACTCGACCGTGGGTTCGACTCCCACCCTCTCCGCCATTTACCCGCAGCCCTTCAGGCATTTGCCAGATCCGTCACCCCCTACCTATGTACCCACTGAGCGGGGACTGCCCGTCCGCGCCCAGCAGGGTGTCGCGATGGACCCGTGTCGCGCTACTTCCTGACGACTACCCGCCAGCCTTTTCCCTCAACGCCTTCCGCAGCTCCACCATCGCCAGCGTATCCCGCTCGCAGTACTTGAGCAGCGCTTCTCGAATTCTCGCCTTCTCGACCCAATCAGTCTCCTCAAACACCATACGATAGTAGGCGCGGGCTGCGATTTCGCCATCCTGGATGTCCAACTCGCCGTAGCTCAAATGCGATAGAGCCGGCAGGACCGATTTGATTGAGTAGGAGCCCTTGAACGCCGGGTGATAATAATGGTCGCGGACAATACCGTACAGATCCCACAGTCGGCTCAACAGGCGCTGTAGCTCCTGCCGCAAGGACGGCAGTGTCTCCGCCAGCTTTCCGATCACCGAACGTTCATAGTCTGAATAAACACAGATGTGGCCTTCCCGCCCCAGCGATTCAACCAGCCGGAGCGCCAGTTCCTCGCGCGGATCTTTCGCGTCAAGACACAGATACTGGTCATGCTCCAGTTTGCCGTCGTCGTATTCGACATGGTTGGACCACTGCGTCGGCAACACCTGATAGGGCCGCGTCTGCGGATACTGGGGGATGGCCGGCATGAAAGTTTCAAAATCCAAATGGTGGACGGGATAGCGGACTGTCTTGAGCATGATCGACAGTTTCGGGCTAATCCACTCGACATTGTCTCTGACCCGCTTCTGCCAGATCGTGAGATTGAACCCCTCGGGGATCTCATCAATAGTGCGGATACCTAGCCGCGTGAGCTGTCGGAACGTCTTGTCCCCGCCCGGCAGATGGTAAATCCATCGATCGGGCTTGCCCTTCGTACAATGGTCCCAGAACTGGCATTCGTAGGGAGTAAAGCAATGGCCGTCCGGCTCAATCGCCGGTGCCGATGGATCGGCCAGCATGGCCTTCAGTTCGATGAGTTTGCTCGGCACGTCGGGCAATCGCGCACGCACCGGCTCGGTACAATCCTGAATGCCGAAGAATTGCTGCAAGTCTAGCTCGCCGCCCGGATAAACATACTGCGTGTTGATATGCATGAGACAGGAGTTTGCCAGAATTGTTCCCGCTCCCTGGATGACGTAGGTCTGAATGGCCAAATCGTCAAGGTGCACATTCTTGACGCGCGAGGAGGATTTCACCTCGATCAGCCGCCAGATGGAGTCACCGCATTCCGCCGTGGAGAGCCGTTCGAGAATGTCGACGCGGATGAACACGTTCTCGAACATGAAGGCGGCTTCGAAAATCGCGGGCACGTTTGGATCGGTGAGCAGCGCCTTGGTATGGGCCAGCGCCTCCTCCGCATGCTTGCGGTCGGCCTCGACCAGGACACCGCCGGGATAGCGCTTGCGTGCCAGTTCCCCGATCGTGGTGCCCATGTCGAGGATGGCCTGCGTGGTTTCGTCCGGCGCGGTGGCAAGGGACGGATGATAAATCTCAAGAAAGAGCCGCTTATGGCACTGAAGACCGGAGAGGAATTTCGATTTTGACAGGCGGTACGAAACGGTTTTGGATGAGGTCAGACGATCCGGCGAGATGAGCATGATGCTGACACAGAATACACAAGGCGCGGGCGAATAGCCAGCGTGCCCCGTCGCCTACGGGGGGACACGCACTGGAGCGGTGCAATAGAGGGCACGGCCGGCACCATCCGGGCGACGCAGCGTGGACGCACTGACGCCGGTGCCCGTGTACTGCGTGACCACTGCACCGGCCTCCTCCAACTTCTGACAGCCAGTAGGTTATTGACCGTCCAACCGGGTGTTCGGCGATGTAGCGGGACCAGACTTCCCCGCCTATGGGTCGTGCGTGAAACCGTCCTCGAAAATACTCAGAGCCTTGATCCGGTTGACCGGCGTCCCTGTAGATTTTTTTACCGCCCTCCGCGGGAGCGTGGATGCCGACTGTGCCGTGTCGACACCTTCGGCGTCCTGTTGGCTCAGGACGCCGTGCCCGAAGGCCTGGTATCCCTGCCGGGTCCCTTCGTCACTTCAATCCGCCCAACTCCCTTCACATTGGCACAAAGGTCGCCCAGGCCCGGCGCGTAGAGCCGGAACGGGCCGCCCTTCGACTCGGGCAGTGGCTGGCCATCCAGCTCATAGACCAGCACGCCATACTCCTGCGCCTGGGCCAGTGTCAGGCTGGCAGAGAACTTGCCGTCCTGCGCATGGAAGGTCACATAATCGGCACCGATGACTAGCGCAGGGACCTCAAGTATCGCTTTGACTTTAATCGCTTTCCCTTTCATTGTAGGCATGAATGCCGCGAAATCTTCCACCTGATGCTCGACGGGAAGTTTCGCGAGCGTCTCCCGGTCCAGCGTCACTGGCTGGACGACCGCCCCCTCAATTCGAACCGTGCCCGGCCCGCTTTTGCCTTTCTCAGTCAACACCTTGACCATGGCCGTGAGCGCCTCGTTGACCGGTGTGGGAATTCCGAGCTCCCGCCCCTTCTGGACGATGTACCCGTTCAACGCGTCGATCTCGGTCGGCCGTCCCGCCTTCCAATCATCGTACATGGAGGTATGGATGTCGCGGATGGCCTGCGTGACCTTCACTGTCTTCTCGGCCATGTCAGGCGCGAGCGGCACTTTGAGGGCTGCCGAGACGGCCGCTACCTCGTCGACGACCTGTTGAATGACGTGCGACATTTCCGGATGGTCCAGCGCTTTCGACACTTGGTCGTTGATCAGAAGCGTGATCGGATTAAAGACACAGTTCCAGCACATCTTTTCCCACTTGCTGCGCCGAATGTCCTCTGAAATGGAACACTGAATACCGGCGTCGGTGAACAGCTTGCTGATCGCCGCCACCCGTTCGCTCTTATGGCCCATCATCTCGCCGACCGCTACGCTGCCGCGCTTGTAGTGATCGATCACGCCTGGCTCGACAAGCTTGGAATAGATGAAGGCCACACCCCCGACAACACAGTCGCGATGAAAGCGCGCGACGATACGGTCTTCCGTATCCACGCCGTTCTGCAAGGTCAGCAGGACGGTGCGGTCTGTCATTACCGGCGCAATCTGCGCCAGAACTTCGTCGAGATCGTAGGCCTTGACGGAGAGAATGATGAGATCCGGCGTGGGCAATTCGCGGGGATCAGACGCAACGGCCGGCCGGACGGTGAAGGTGCCCGTAGTACTGCGGAGCGTCAGGCCGTTGGTCCGCACCGCTGCGCAGGTACGCGGACGCAAAAGGAACGATACATTGGGATGGTGCTTTGCCAGGCGCGCGCCGTAGAACCCGCCGACCGCTCCGGCGCCAACGACCAGAATGTTTTGCATAGAAGACGGCTTGGGTTTAGGTTGAGGCTGAGCGGGCACCGAGCGAGGCCACTTGCGACCTCAGCCTTACCCTCAGCCGGCGTCGTGCGCTACTATACCACGGCAGAAGGAAGACGGAACACTCATGGCGGGACTGCTTGAGGTCAAGGCAAAACTGGCAGCAGCGCGCGCCGTCACCGTTCTGACCGGCGCCGGCATCTCGGCCGACAGTGGCGTCCCGACCTTTCGCGGTGCCGACAGCCTCTGGTCGAAGTTCCGTCCAGAGGATTTGGCGACGCCCGAGGCCTTCGCGCGTGATCCCCGTCTGGTCTGGGAATGGTATAACTGGCGGCGCGAGGTGATCGCGTCGAAAAAACCGAACCCCGCGCATGCGACCGTTGCAGAAATGGAGGCGCGCTTCCCGCACTTCTGGCTCATCACGCAGAATGTGGACGGGCTACATGCCGACGCCGGCTCGCGGAAATTGTCAGAGATTCACGGTAACATCTGGAAGGTGCGTTGCACGGCCTGCGGACTCATCGAACATAACCGGCAAGTTCCCCTTCCAATGCTTCCCGCCTGCGCGGCCTGCGGCCACTTAGTCCGGCCGCACATTGTCTGGTTCGGGGAATCGCTGGCCGTGGCAGATATCGACCAGAGCTATGCGGCGCTCCGGTCCTGCGAACTCCTCCTACTCATTGGCACCTCCGGCCTCGTCTATCCAGCCGCGTCGTTTGCGTCAATCGCCAAGGAGGCCGGCGCCTGCGTCGTCGAGATCAACCTCGACCCAACACCATACTCAGGGGCGGCAGATATCGCGCTGCACGGGCGGGCGAAGGACCTCGTCCCGCTGCTGCTGGATTGACGATTACAACGATTTGATGAGGGCCGGCAATTCAGCGAGCGACCAGATAGCGGACGTATGGGCCGGGACGATAGCGGCATCGCGGTTGATCCACACGGAGGCAAGGCCGGCTTTCGTCGCTCCCTCGACGTCTTCTCGTAGGCTGTCGCCGACGTGGAGCGCCTCAGTCGGTTCCATGGCGTGTTTGTCCAACGCGACTTGAAAAATCTTGGGGGCCGGCTTGGCAGCTTGGGCCAAGCTTGAGATCGTCACCGTTGCAAACAGGTCGGCGATGTCCAGCCCGCGCAGCACGTTGAACAGCCGCGAGTCGAAGTTCGACACAATGCCCAGTTCAAGCCCCTGCTCGCGTAAGTGAGTGAGCACGTCGAGGGTTTCCGGATACAGTGCCCAGCGATCCGGCCCATCGAAGGCCTGAAACACCTCGTCAAAATAGTCGTCGAACCCGTCGAACATCCCGACCCGATACCAGACGTTGTGCACCACGTCGAACCACCAGAGCCGCTCGCACTGCTTGATTTCGGCCGGCTCCGTGGCCGCAAAGAGGGGTGCCGGTGCGTCGTCGAACGCGCGCGCGAACGCCGTGTTGATCGCCGCCAACAGCTCGGGCGTGCGTTTGACGCCATACTTCTCGGCATGGTCCAGATAGATCTCCGCCACGGATCCCTTCACGTGGAAGAGCGTCCCGGCGGCATCGAAAAAAACAACCTGAATGCGGCTCATACTGCGGACTGGCGGGAAGTCGGCGCCGCTGCCCCCAGCAGCGGCGCCAGCACCTACTTACGCTTGGCCTTGGCGGCAGCCGCTTTGGCGTCCATCCGCCGCTTTCTCACCAGCGCCTTGATGCGCCGAATGTTCTTGCGGTGTTTCTTCTTGAGCTTCCGCTTCTTCATGTGGGCACGTGCCATGCTGCAATCCTCCCGTTAATAAAGACGCCCCTCGCTACTGCACGCGATGTATAGCACACCGACGAGGTAATGAGCTATGGGAGATGCGCGCAGGGAAACTACGCCACAGCGGCCTCGTCCCGCCCGCGCATACCCTGCTCAGGCCACTGCGTTGCGAGCGGCATGGCCGCGTGTTACGATGCGCGCGCTTGATCAGGCGAGAGCGTTCACATGTCCGGCAAACAACTCGACAAAACCTACGAACCGCAGCAGGTCGAGGACCGCTGGTACAAGACCTGGATTGAACAGGGCTACTTTCATGCGACGCTCGACCATCCGGGGGAGCCCTACACAATCGTTATCCCCCCGCCGAACGTCACCGGCTCACTGCACATCGGCCACGCACTGAACAACACGCTTCAGGACATCCTCATCCGCTGGCGCCGCATGCAGGGCCGCAATGCCCTCTGGGTGCCCGGCATGGACCATGCCGGCATCGCCACGCAAAATGTCGTCGAACGACAACTGGCCGCTGAGGGCTCCTCGCGCGAGCACTTGGGCCGCGACAAATTCATGGAGCGGGTGTGGGCCTGGAAGGAGCACTCGGGGGGCACGATCATCCAGCAATTAAAACGGCTGGGCGTCTCCTGCGACTGGCCCCGCGAACGCTTTACGATGGACGAGGGGCTGTCGAAAGCCGTTCGCGAAGTCTTCGTCCGGCTCTATGAAGATGGTCTGATCTACCGTGGCGAGCGACTCATCAACTGGTGCCCGCGCTGCCTGACCGCCCTATCCGATATCGAAGTCGAGCACGAGGACGTAAAGGGCAAGATGTACCACATCCGCTATCCCCTAGCGGACGATCCGACCACGAGCCTGATCGTCGCCACGACACGGCCGGAAACGATGCTTGGCGATACCGCGGTCGCTGTTTATCCAGACGATCCGCGGTACCGCCAGTTAATCGGCAAGACGGTTCGCCTGCCGCTCACGAATCGGGAGATTCCCATTGTTGGCGATGCTGTTTTGGTGGATCTCGAATTCGGCACCGGCGCGGTGAAGATCACCCCCGCGCATGACTTTAGCGACTTCGAGGCCGGCGAACGGCACAAACTGCCACGGCTGTCCATCTTCGATCATCACGCGCATCTTGATCGTACGGGCATGCAGGCTGCCGCCGTGGAGCCAGCCATCCTCGATGAGATCACGGATCTCCCTGTCATCAAGGCGAGAGTGAAAATCGAACAGGCCCTGAAGGCGCGCGACCTGCTCGTCAAGGTCGACGATCACAAGCTGGCGCTTGGCAAGTGCTACCGCTGCAAAACGGTCGTCGAACCGTATCTGTCTCCGCAATGGTTTGTGAAGATCAAGCCGCTGGCTGAGCCGGCCATCAAGGCGGTTGAGAGTGGACGCATCAAAATCGTTCCCGACGGCTGGACCAATAATTATCTGGGCTGGATGCGGGACATCAAGGACTGGTGTATCTCGCGTCAAATCTGGTGGGGACACCGGATTCCCGCCTGGTATTGCATGGCCTGCAATCGCGGGGCGATGGCGGAAACGGCCGCCTCGACACCGTCACAGCGGGCCTATACTTTTCTAGCGACGGCGACACCGATCGTGGGACGCCGTGCACCCGCGCAGTGTCCTGTTTGCAAGCAGACGGCCTTCGTGCAGGAATCGGACGTCCTCGATACCTGGTTTTCCTCCGCCCTCTGGCCCTTCTCGACGCTCGGCTGGCCGGAGCAGACGCCCGAGCTCAAAACGTTTTACCCGACCGCGACGCTGGTCACCGGTCTCGACATCCTCTTTTTCTGGGTGGCCCGCATGATTATGATGGGGCTCAAGTTTATGGGCGACGTCCCGTTCCGCGACGTCTACATCCATGCGCTCGTGCGTGACGCCGACGGACAGAAGATGAGCAAGTCGAAGGGCAATGTCATCGATCCACTTGGCGTGATGAGCCAATACGGCACCGACGCGCTCCGTTTCACGCTGGCCGCCATGGCCTCACCGGGACGCGACATCAAGCTGGCTGAGGAGCGCATTGAGGGCTATCGCAATTTTGCTAATAAAATTTGGAATGCTGCGCGATTCATCCTCATGAACCTGGACGGTCCACGCGAGGCGGCGCTCCTTAACGATCGCCCCTTCGCCGATCGTTGGATTCTGAGCCGCCTCAATAAAGCGATCCGTGACGTAACCGCCTCGCTGGAGCACTACCGGTTCGATCAAGCCTCGAGCAGGCTCTATCAATTTGTCTGGCACGAGTACTGTGACTGGTATCTGGAGATGGTGAAGCCCGCTCTCCAAAATAAAGAGTCCCGCGAGGCCGCCATGGCTCGCCAAACGTTGGTGGAATCCTTCGAGAGTGTGCAGCGGCTTCTCCATCCCTTCATGCCTTTCATCACGGAGGAAATCTGGCAAACGCTGCCGCATGATGGTGCAAGCATCTGCACGCGCACTTACCCCACCGCCAACCCGGAGTGGGACGCCCCGGACGCAGAGAGCGCCTTTGCCGTTGTTGAACAATTTGTGACGACGGCCCGCACCGGCCGTGCCCTATTGAATTATCAGCCGGGCAAACTCGTCACGGCCTACGGCGCTGCGGCAGATTCGGTAATGCAGGCCGCGCTACAACGATTGGACGCCCACCTGCGCCATCTCGGCAAGGCCACGGTTCATCTTCAATCCCCTGGCCAATGGCCGACCGCACGCATTCTTCGACTCGTCGCGGGCGGCCTCACGGTTGGACTGACCGTGGAGGGCGACGTGGACTTAAGCAAGGCGCTCGAGCGAATCAAGAAACAGCGGGACGCAAACGAGCAGGAAACCGGACGTACCATCGCGAAGCTCAATAACGTGGAGTTCACCACGAAGGCGCCGCCCGAAGTCGTCGCGGAGCACACACAGCGCGTGCAGACACTTCGTCAGGAACACGACCTACTCACAAGTAGCGAACGCCAGCTTCGGGACATGATGTCATGACCCCTGCCCTCTCCCGGGCAATCCATGCTGCGGTAAAGCTGGCGCTGGCCGAAGATCTGCGCCACGGCGATGTCACCACGTCCGCACTCTTCCCCCGACCGGTCCGGGCACGCGGCACCATCCTCGCGCATCAACCGCTCACCATCGCGGGCATAGCCGTCGCCGCACAAGTCTTTTGGGCCGTTGATTCGTCACTACGAATCATCGGCGCCGTCAGGGACGGCGACACGGTTCGACGCAACCAGCCGGTCATCATCGTACGCGGAGATGCGCGGTCGCTGCTGAAAGCCGAACGCGTCGCGCTCAATTTCCTCCAGCGACTCTCGGGCATTGCCACGCTCACGGCGCGCTTCTGCGACGCGGTCCGTGGCTCACGGGCGAACATCATGGACACGCGCAAAACCACGCCGGGCCTGCGCGCACTGGAGAAATGGGCCGTGTCACTGGGCGGTGGACACAATCATCGGTACTCCCTAGGCAGCGGCGTGCTGATTAAGGACAACCACCTGGCCCTCTCCGGCCACGATGCCGCCGCCGCCTGCCAGCGTGCCCGGAAGCGGAATCCCCAGCTGCAGATCGAGGTGGAAGCCAAGACGCTGCGCGAGGTTCAGTCTGCCCTCAGTGGCAATGCCGACATCATCCTGCTCGACAATATGACGGTCCCGACGATGCACCGGGCGATCAAACTGATCGGAAAACGGGCGCGCGTGGAGGTTTCCGGGGGGATCACGCTGGCCAACGTTCGTAAGATTGCGGCGCTCAGGCCCCACCGCATTTCGATCGGTGCGCTCACGCATTCGGCTCCGGCAGCTAACCTGAGTATGGATATTGCGCTGATCCGTTGAGACCATGCCGTCGCCAGTCTCACCATTTGAGCCAGTAACTGTCCAGGCGATCCAGCGAGCACTCTCCACGAGCATGCTGGGGCGCACGCTTCACGTGCACGATGAAGTTCCCTCGACCAACACGCTGGCCATGACCCTTGCCCAGGACGGTGCACCGCACGGAACCGTCGTCGTCGCGGACCGACAGACAGCGGGACGGGGGCGGCTCGGCCGCCACTGGCATTCCCCGTCTGGGAAAAATCTCCACTGCTCCATCCTGCTCCGGATGAATGTACCGACTGCCCGGCAGCCCCTGTGGCTCTCATGGGTGCCGCTCATCGCCGCGCTGGCCACGAGCCGAGCCGTCCAGACGGTTGCGGGCTTGAAGTCTTCTGTGAAATGGCCGAACGATATTGTGATCGCCGATCAAAAACTGGCCGGGATTTTGTGCGAAAGCAGCGGCCTTGGCACCGACGAGATGGCCGTTATCGCTGGTATTGGGCTCAATGTGAACATCCGCCGGGAGGAATTTCCGGATGAGCTGCGCGCGATCGCCACATCGGTCGCCATCGAAGCCGGCCGGCCGTGGGACCGAACTGCGCTGCTCGCCGCCCTTTTATTGGAATTCGAAACCCGCTGCGAGGCGTTTCTCGCCGGCCACCACGGCGACATTCTGACCGAATATATGGTACGCTGCGCGACCGTCGGCCAGCGCGTGCGTGTCGAGCTGGCTCAGGGCAACACGCTGCAGGGCAGGGCGCAATCGGTTCAACCGGATGGCTCGTTGCGGGTCGCACAAGACGATGGCACCACAACCGACGTGCGAACTGGCGACGTGTTTCATGTGCGGTAAGAGGGCGTGACGGATGTTCAGTGATGTCTAAGGGGCCCGGGCTGCGCCGATTGGATGTTGCACGGCTCATACAGCACTCATAACGATTCCCGCATTTATGCTACTGGCGATTGATATCGGCAACACCAACGTCGTCTGGGGCATCTACGAGGGCCGGACCCTTACCGGCCACTGGCGACTGGCGACCGACGCGTCTAAGACCGCCGACGAGTACGGCATCCTCTTCGTGAATATTCTCCGGGAAACCGGCATCGACTCGACGCGAATTACCGACGCGATCGTCTCCAGTGTCGTCCCCGCACTCACCGCCGTCTTCGACGAAATGGTGGAAACCTATTTCCGGCACACGCCGCTGATCGTCTCCTCCGATCTCGACATGGGCATCCAGATCGCGTATCCCAATCCAAAGGAAATCGGCAGCGACCGGCTGGTCAACGCCGCCGCGGGCTACGATCGCTATAAGACTTCACTGATCATTGTGGACTTTGGCACGGCGACGACGTTCTGTGCGATTACCGCGCGCGGCGAATATCTGGGTGGCGCGATTGCGCCGGGCCTCGGCATCGCCAGCGACGCCCTGTTCACCAAAACGGCCAAGCTTCCGAAGGTCGATCTGATCCGCCCGAAAACCGTTATCGGTACGGACACGGCCTCGGGCATTCAATCAGGACTGATTTTCGGCTATGCCGGTCTCGTGGATGAGATGGTCGGGCGCATGCAGATCGAGCTTGGCCAGAAAGCCACGGTCATCGCCACCGGCGGGCTGGCCGCTCTGATCGCGCCGGAATCCCGCACCATCAGGGAAGTCCGCCCCTTTCTGACGCTCGAAGGTTTAGAACTCCTCTACCGACGGACCCGCGGCGACGAATAGCCTCCCGTGTACGCATCGCCTGCCCCCTCGGCGTCGCCCTGGTTCGAAAAAAGAAACCGCGCATAACTGGTTGACTTTATATGTCCCGTGACTATCTGTGTAGCCATAGTGAGGTCTTAGTGAGCGAAAACGAAGAAAACACCAATACAATCAGCGACTTAAATGATTATTCGCCAAACCACATCGAGGCGGAATCAGCGGCCACTGCGGTCGAGCAAGCCTTGGCGACCAAGACAGAGGAAGCCAAGGCCTTTCAAGACAAGTATTTGCGGCTAGCGGCTGAATTTGAAAACTTCAAGCGGCTGGCGCAGAAACAGAAGCAGGACTACTCGCAGTTTGCCAACGAAAATCTGCTCAAGGAGCTGCTGCCCGTCGTGGATAACCTGGAACGGGCCCTCAAATGTGTGCAAGAGGGTCGCACAAGCGATGGCCTTATCCAGGGCGTGGAGCTGACGTTGAAGCAGTTTACGGAAACCCTGGCGAAATTTGGCGTAAAGCCGATTCTGAGCCTCAGCACCCCATTCGATCCCAGCCGTCACCAGGCCGTGTCACGACAGGTATCGAAGACGGCTGCGGCCAATACGGTGCTTGAGGAATACCAGAAGGGCTATCAATTGCACGACCGCGTGCTCAGGGCGGCCATGGTTGTCGTGGCGACGGACGCGGACGGCGAAAATCAGGATTCGTAATTCAGCGGACTGCGAGAACGGAGGATTCTATCCATGGGAAAAGTGATCGGCATCGACCTCGGCACCACCAACTCTTGCGTGGCCATCATGAGCGGCGGTGATCCCGTCGTCATCGCTAACTCGGAAGGCAGCCGCACGACTCCGTCTGTCGTTGGCATCACCGACAAGAACGAGCGGCTGATCGGCCAGATCGCCAAGCGGCAGGCCATCACCAACCCCGAGAACACCATCTTCTCCGTGAAACGGCTGATGGGCCGCAAGTTTGACAGCCGGCAAGTGCAGGACGCCGTCAAGCGCCTCCCCTACAAGGTTGTGAAGGGCAGCAACGGGGATGCGCACGTCGAGATCCGCGGCAAGTCCTACAGCCCGCCGGAAGTGTCGGCGATGATCCTGCAGAAAATGAAACAGACAGCGGAGGACTTCCTGGGCGAAAAAGTGACCGAGGCAGTCATCACGGTCCCAGCCTATTTCGACGACAGCCAGCGCCAGGCCACGAAGGACGCGGGCCAGATCGCCGGCCTCAACGTGCTCCGCATCATTAACGAACCGACCGCGGCCTCGCTCGCCTACGGTCTCGACAAAAAGAAGGACGAGCGGATCGCGGTCTACGACCTCGGCGGCGGCACCTTTGACATTTCCATCCTGGAAATTGGCGAGGGTGTCTTTGAGGTGAAATCCACGAATGGTGACACCTACCTAGGGGGCGACGACTTCGATCTCCGCATCATGGACTGGCTGGTGGACGAGTTCAAAAAGGACCAGGGGATCGATCTCCGCAAGGACCGCATGGCGCTCCAACGGCTAAAAGAAGCTGCTGAGCGAACCAAGATCGAACTGTCCTCCTCGCAGGAGAGCGAAATCAATCTCCCCTTCATTACAGCGGACCAGACCGGCCCCAAGCACCTCGTCGTGAAATTGACTCGCGCGAAACTCGAGCAACTGGTCAACGACCTCGTGCAGCAAACCATCGAGCCCTGCAAGAAGGCGTTGGCTGACGCGGGCGTTACCGCGCGCGACATCAACGAAGTCGTGCTGGTGGGGGGCATGACCCGCATGCCCAAGGTCATCCAAATCGTCAAGGACTTCTTCGGCAAAGAGCCCCACAAGGGCGTCAATCCGGACGAGGTCGTCGCTATCGGCGCTGGCATTCAAGGCGGCGTGCTCAAGGGCGAGGTCAAGGACGTGCTCCTCCTGGACGTCACCCCGCTCACGCTCGGCATCGAGACGCTGGGCGGTATCTTCACGCATCTGATCGAGCGGAACACGACGATTCCGACAAAGAAGAGCCAGGTCTTCTCGACCGCCTCCGACAACCAGAACGCGGTGACCATCCGCGTGTTCCAGGGCGAGCGCGAGATGGCCAACGACAACAAGCTCCTCGGCCAGTTTGACCTCGTGGGCATTCCCCCCGCTCCGCGCGGCGTGCCGCAAGTCGAGGTGGCCTTCGACATCGACGCCAACGGCATCGTGCACGTCAACGCGAAGGACCTCGGCACAGGCAAGGAGCAGTCCATCAAGATTACCGCCTCCAGCGGCCTAAGCAAGGACGAGATCGAGAAGATGGTCAAGGAGGCCCAGTCGCACACGGAGGACGACAAGAAACGGCGCAAACTAGCCGAAGCGCGCAACCAGGCCGACAGCCTGGTCTATGCAACGGAGAAGAACCTCGCTGAGCACGGCGATAAGATCGGCGAAGACGATAAAACAAAGATCAAGGAGGCCGTGGCCGCAGCCCGGCAGGCGATGGAGGGAGACAACCCCGACGCCATTGACGAAGCGGTGAAGACGCTCACGCAGGCCTCGCACAAATTGGCTGAGGAAATGTACAAGAAGACATCCGGCGACGCTGGCGCCTCCGCAGCCGGCAACAACGACTCGGCCGGCGAGAAGCCAAAGGATGAAAAGGTCGTGGACGCTGAGTTCGAGGAAGTGAACAAAGATAAGAAATAGCAGACAGCAAATAGCGTTCAGCCAATAGGTTGTCAGACTACTGGCTGAACGCTATCAACGGCCCGCCATTTTCGAGTCGCTCCCAACGGTACACGTGGCTAAACGCGATTACTACCAAACCCTCGGCGTCGAGCGAACCGCTTCCGACGAGGAGCTGAAAAAGGCCTATCGCAAGCTCGCCCGGCAGTACCATCCCGATCTTCACCCCGGTGACGACCAGAAGAAGGCCGCTGAGGAAAAATTCAAAGAGGTCAACGAGGCCTACGAGATCCTGAGCGATCAGGGCAAACGCCAACGCTACGACACGTTCGGACACGCCGGCGGACCACAGGGTTTCGGCGGGGGCTTCGAGGGCTTCGACTTTGGGCGCGGATCAGGCGATATTTTCGGCGAAATCTTCGAAGATTTCTTCAGTGGCGGCCGAACGCGCGCCGAGCGCGGCGCCGACCTCCAATACAATCTTGAGATCTCCTTTGACGAAGCCATCTATGGCAAGGAGGTCAAACTCAAGATCCCCCGCTGGGAAAAGTGCCAAGACTGCGGCGGCTCCGGCGCAAAATCCAGCACCGACATTAAGCCCTGCAGCGGCTGCCGGGGTACCGGCCAAATCCGCTTTCAGCAAGGCTTCTTCAGCGTCAGCCGGCCTTGCGGACAGTGCGAAGGCAGCGGGCAGATCATCACGAATCCCTGCGG
This sequence comes from Nitrospira sp., assembly GCA_016873435.1. NCBI lineage: Bacteria > Pseudomonadati > Nitrospirota > Nitrospiria > Nitrospirales > Nitrospiraceae > Nitrospira > Nitrospira sp. The sequence continues at coordinate 21,174 of VGXF01000013.1, read as the reverse complement.
CACCTGCCGGGGACGCAAGCGCGTCCACCGCGAGCGGACGCTGGCCGTCAACATTCCGGCCGGCATCGAATCAGGCATGCGCCTGCGGCTCTCCAACGAGGGCGAAGACGGTGCCACCGGCGGCCCTCCCGGCGACCTCTACGTAGCGATCTCGGTCAAACCCCACCCGATTTTCAGACGCGAGGACACCGACATCGTCTGCGACGTCCCCGTCAGCTTCATCACCGCCACGCTCGGGGGCAAGGTTGCCGTACCGACGCTTAGTGGCGAAACCATTATCAAAGTTCCGGCCGGCACGCAGCACAGCAAACTGCTGCGGCTCAAGGGCCTCGGCGTGCCGAGTCTCAAGCACAACAAACGGGCCGGCGACCAGATCATCTGTATCAAAGTGGAGATTCCCACTGCACTGACGGCTAAGCAGAAGGATATTCTGACCGAATTCGCCAAAGAGAGCGGCATGACTCTCGACAAAGATGGCGACGGATTTTTTGAAAAAATGAAGGGTTATTTCGAATAACGGCGCCTATGCCCGTGTTCTTCATTACCGCTGATCAGATCCGCAACGGCACCGTCACCATCACCGGCCCCCTCCTTGACCATCTCCGAGCCAGCCTTCGCATGGCAGCGGGCGAGCGCCTCCAGGTCGGCGACGAGCACCGCCGCCGCTACGACATCGACGTGACCACCCTCGATCGACGTGCCCTCCGTGGCCGCATCGTCGGACAGCTCGACGGACCGGCGCCCCGCAGCCCCCGACTTCTCCTTGGACAAGCAATTCTGAAGGGCGAGCGCATGGACTGGGCAATCCAAAAGGCCACTGAGCTGGGTGTGCACGTCATCGCGCCACTCATCTCGGACCAGACCATTGTCCGGCCCAGGCCGGGACGCACAGCTGCGCAACAGGACCGCTGGCAGCGGATTGCGCTTGAAGCGGCCCAGCAGTCGGAGCGGTGGGATGTGCCCACGGTCAACCCGCCCGCCCCTATCGAGACCTTCGTCTCAACAGAAGCCACCTTGAAAGTGATTCTCGTCGAGCGTAGCACCGGGCCGACATTGAATGCTGTCGTTCTGCCCTCCTCGCCCGAACACACCATCGCCGTCATGATCGGACCGGAAGGGGGTTGGCGCCAGGAGGAGGTCCTTGAGGCCGAGCGGAAGGGATTTGTGCCGGTCTCGCTGGGTGCGCGCATTCTGCGCGCGGAGACCGCAACGCTCACTACGCTCAGCGTCCTGCAGACCCGGTTGGGAGAATTAGGCTGAGAAAATTGTTACGGGTGCCCGGTCAATTTTCCGCTGAAGGCGGGATGTTAGAGCTTCCGCGTTGAAGATTCGACATGCTCCCTCACGGCTTGGTCGTGATGGCGAGAATCGCCCCCTGTTCGCCGACCGCCCAGCCGTGGGCGGCATCGGGAAACGAAAGGCCATAGAGCGTCGTTTTGGCGGCCTGGTTGACGACTTCAGTCCAGGTAAAGCCCGCATCTGTCGTGCGGAAGATCGCCCCCCGCTCGCCGACAATCCATCCCGCCTGTGCATCCACGAACCGAATACGGACCAGATCGGCCGGTTTGGTACAGGTCTTACCGCACTGCATCGCGCGATCCACCCAGCGCTGCCCGCCGTCCGTTGTCTGATACAGCGCCCCGGCATTGCCGACGGCCCACGCCGTCGTCGCATCGGTAAAGATGATGTCGAAGAAGGTGGCGGCATTGTCGGTCTCGTGGAACTGCCAGGTCTTCCCGCCATCCGCCGTCACGAGGATCGTGCCGAGCGCGCCGACTGCGCCACCGTGCAATTCATCCACGAAATGCACGGCATAGAGAATGGCGTTGCCGCCGCTGGCCTGGTCCTCCCAGTGTCCCCCCCCGTCGGCTGTGTGCAGGATAGTACCGCCCGCCCCGACCGCCCAGCCTGAGGACGGCGTCAGAAAAAACACACTATAGAGAGCCGACTGGGTGCCGCTCTGCTGTGGACGCCACGTACTACCGCCGTCCGACGAATGCAGGATCGTGCCGTTAGCCCCCACCACCCAGCCCTTCTGCTTATCGGGGAACGACACGCCGGTCAACAACGCCGTCGTACCACTGACGACCGGTTTCCACTTCACACCGCCATCGATGGTTTTCAATATAGTGCCGCCCGCTCCGACCGTCCAGCCGAGGCGAGTATCTCGAAATTGAACGCCCAGACAGGGAACGGCCGTGCCGCTTTTTTGCAATGCCGCCGTCACGCGCGCCGGCGTGGACTCGGCCGCCGGCAGCGCAGTCGCAGCCAGCAGACAGACAATGGCGGGGGAGAGGATTGCAGAACTCCGCTTCATGTCGAGAAAAAACCTAGACTCACTGGTTGGTGTTGGAGTCAGGACGCGTATCGGTGAACTTCCCCTGGTCCGGCAGCCCGCGGGCCAGAATCGTGAACGTGCCGGCCTCTGCCGTCACCCATTGCTTGGGCAGACAGCAATGGCCGTCCGGTTTGAGGTCCCACGAGCCGCGCCGCACCACCAGCGGCCCCGTGGCGAGGTCCGTGTGAAATTCGTTCTTCCGCCCAATGCCGTAGAGATGTCGGTGCGGGACCTTGACCTGGATTTCCGTGTCCGTCCACAACACGACGATGCCAGCCACGTTGCTGAACAAGACTTCAGTGCGCGCGACGTTTTCGCCAAGCTCAAATGGTACTGCATCGTGCATGCCTTCGTTCAAGCCGGACTGCGTGGCCTCAGCGGTTTTCAGAAAAGTTCCGAAGCCGGAGCCCTTGATCGTTACAAGCTCATCAAGGCCGGCGGACATTGGAGAATAGGAGTCCACCTTGGGGACGGTCACCGTGAACGTGCCGGCGGTCGTCGTGACCAGGCCGCGCTCAGCGCAGCAGGAGCCGTCGGACTTCGGCTTGGTCCCGCTCCGCTTGACCACAACCGGTCCACTTTTGGCGCTTAGCGGCACCCAGACGTCAATCCGGTCGTCATGCCAGCGGTAAACCACGGCCGGCACACCACCGATTTCAACGGCGTTATCACCTTTCTGAAAATCCATGAACGAGAACGGCGTCGCGCCGCTCTCAGAATAAAATCCGAAATGTTCTCCGTTAATGCGAAGCAGTGTACCAATCGGGCCGCTGGAAATGGCCAGCCCGGCAGCCTTCGGTGTCGGCACCGTGAAGGTCCCCAGTGTCCGCTGCGTCTCGCCTCTTTTCAGCACAAGCGGGCCGGTCGTCGCATCCAGTGGGACGTGCGCCACGATCGCCACATCTGCCCACTGCGCAATCGTGGCCGGATGACCGTTGAACAGCAACTGATCGTCCGTCCCCTTCTTCTCGCCGAATCCCTTGCCAAAGAGCACAACCTTCGTGCCGACTGGCCCGCTCAACGGATCGGCCCGGATTGACGGAATCACAGTCAGCGGCGCCGCGTTGCTGACACTGTAGGCAACCGGCGCGCAGCAGGCGCCGTCCGGGAGCGGATCGGAGGACGCCAGCCGGACCACCACGTCACCCGAGACGGCCGTCCCGGGCACTTCCACCTCGATCTTGTCGTCGCGCCAACGACGGATCTTTGCCGTCGTACCGCCGATCAGCACGTCGTTGACACCAAACATCGTATTGGGATCGCGGGAGCCTGCAGTGGTGCCGAAATGTTGGCCACTGACTTGTATCACTGCGCCCGGCTCGACCTCAGCGGGCGAGACCGATTTAATGGTCGGCTGCTGGAGGGTAAAGGTGCCGGCGTCGATTTTCGTCTTGCCAGCCAGGATCGTCACGGGGCCAGACACGACCTGGAGCGGAACCTTGACAGCGATGAGATCGGGATCCCAGCGCTGCACGAGCGCCGCTTTTCCGTTGAAGAGAACACGATTGGCTTGCGTGGACTGGAAGGTGCCGAACCCTTTGCCCGAGATGGCGATCGTCGCGCCAGGAGGTGCGGCGTCCGGCGAGAGCGTGGGCGCGGCTACGGCGGGCACCGCCCCGCCGGCCAGCAGGCATCCTGTGACCAGCAGCGCATATCCCCACATCCGAACACTCCGCCGTCGATTGCGTGACACAAGTTTCCCTGTTTCGATTATCAGCGCGACGGGAGACATTACAAGAACCGTGGCAGGCTTGTCGTGTCACTCAACTGTCGCACACCGACTATAACAAGGCCCTCTTTCGACTGTCAATTTTCATAACCGCACGGTTAAGGCTAAGGAATTCCGCGGGATACCTCACGGCCTTCGCCGTAACCTTTCCCCGTCACCTGTATGATTAATTCAATCTCAAGGGGGGCGTTCAGGGGCAATTCGGCCGCCCCAAGGGCGACTCGCGCGTGCTTCCCCGCCTCGCCAAAAATTGTGACCAGCAGATCGGAGGCCCCGTTGATCACGGCCGGCTGCTGCGTGAAGCCTTCAGCGGACGCCACGTGGCCAGTCATGCGGACAATCTTCTGAACCCGGTCGAGCGTACCGAGCTTCTCTTTGACGATGGCCAGCGCGTTCAACAGCGAGACCCGCGCGGCCTCATACCCCTGCTCCACCGTCAAATCGCGGCCGAGTTTGCCTTCCAGGACAAGTTTGCCGTCGCGAAACGGAATCACACCGCTAAGAAATAAGAGATCCCCGGCCAGCACGGCCGGGATGTAGGTTGCCACCGGCTTGGGCGGCGCCGGCAGCACGAGGCCGAGTTCGGCCAAACGACGTTCATACAGCATTGCTATTGCCGGTCTTAGTGATTACCACTCGAACGGCGTCACTCATCCGTCGAGCGAGAGCCCTGCATTTTTGCACACTGGCATCCCGCTTTGTGAATAACGGACGACGACTAACATTCCTGCTACCCCTCGCCCAGCCTGTGCCTATGCCGATCGCTTGGTGGATGTGACACCTCTGCGCCGCTGATATTTTTCCACTGCCCGGTTGTGCTCTGCAAGCGTTGCCGAGAATTGATGCGTCCCGTCGTTCCGCGATACAAAATACAGATTCGTGGTCGATGCCGGATAGAGCACGGCCTTGATCGAGCCTAATCCCGGATTGGCAATCGGGCCGGGCGGCAGGCCGCGCACACGATAGGTATTGTACGGGCTGGGAGAATCTAGATCCTGCTTCCGGATATTGCCATCAAAATGCTCTAAGCCGTAGATGACCGTCGGATCGCTCTGGAGAGGAATCCCTCGCTCAAGTCGATTATGAAACACTGAGGCGATCAGCGGTCGCTCCGACTCCAGCCCCGCCTCCTTTTCCACAATGGAGGCCAGGGTCAATACTTGATGCAGGCTCATATGAATCTCCTGCGTGCGCTGCGCTAACTCCGGCGTCACCACCGTGCGAAGACCCGCCACCATCTCTTTGAGAATGTCCTTCGGCTTGGTGCGCCGCGCGAACTTGTAGGTATTGGGGAACAGATAGCCCTCCAGGCTGGCGGCCTCAATTTCGAGCGAACGGATGAACGCTTTGTCGCGCGTCAGGCGAATGAATTCCTCCGGATCGGCCAGGCTTTTTTGCGCAACCACCTGCGCCATTTCCACGATAGTGTAGCCTTCCGGAATCGTGATCTGATGGAGCACGCCGCGACCGCTCAGAAACTCGTTCAAAATGTCGCGCGGCCGCATGCCAGCGTGGAGCGCATACTCGCCGGCCTTGAGGTGCCGGTCGGCTCCCGTGAACTTAGCCAGCAGCACAAACGCCAGCTCGCTCCGGATCAGCCGGTCCCGCTCCAACTTAGCCGCCAAATGGCGCAGCGTCATGCCGTCCGTGATTTCAACCACGACCGGCGCGGGCGCCGACGCACCAGTGGCCACAGACATCACGGGTCCAAGCAGCCACAGAGCGCCCAGGTAGGCCATCACGGCGCCGATCGCTAGCAGGCCGGCCAGTAATCCGCGCTGGAGTGATCGCCTCATCGGTCGGCGTCGGGAGGAAGGTCCTCGCCGGGTGTCGGCGCGGACAGATGTTCGAGGTAACTTTTTAAGAGCAGCGCCGCAGCCACGCGATCCACGACACCTTTTCGTTTCTTCCGGCTGACATCGGCAGCAATGAGCAGCTCTTCCGCCGATCGTGTGGTGAGCCTCTCGTCCCAAGCAATAATAGGTAGATCGATTACTTCCTGCAAGCGTTTGATGAACTCTTGGACTTGCTGCGCAGCCAGTCCAATCTGGCCGTCAAGCCGTACCGGTAATCCCACTACCACCGCCTTGACCTCATGCCGCGTGATTAAGTCCTTAATGTGCGCCAGATCGGCCGGCAGAGTCTTTCGCTCGTAGGTTTCGAGGGGCTGGGCCGTCCAGCCCAACTCATCGCTCAAGGCGACGCCGATGCGCTTGGTCCCAGGATCGAGGGCCAGGATTCTCTTACCGGACATGGTCAGGCGCCGGCAGTTCGGGCCACCAGCTCAAAGACTTTGCCCAACGCGACGGGCAGCCCCTCCGGATGCTTGCCGCCCGCTTGCGCCATTTCAGGGCGGCCGCCGCCTGTCCCACCGACCGCTGCCGCCATGTCCTTGATCAATTCACCGGCCTTCAGCATGGCCGTCAGGTCCTTCGTCACGACCACGAGGAGCGCCACTTTGTCATCTTTTACACCACCCAGCGCAATCACACCGCTCTTCAATTTGTCTCGAATCTGATCGGAGAGCGCTCGCAACTCACCGCCATCCATCCCATCCACGCGCTGCACATGGACCGTGACGCCCTTCACCTCGCGCACGTCGGCTTCGTCCTTGGCGCCACTAGCCATCTTGAGCTTTACCTGCTCCAGCTCGCGCTCCGTATCCTTCAACTGCTGGAGCAGCTTTTTCGTCTTTGCGGCGAGATCGGACGGCGATGCCTTGAGCAACTCGGACAGCTCGCGCATCTCACGCTCCAGTTGCCGCACCTGCATCAGTGCCCCGCTGCCCGTCACGCACTCAATACGTCGCACACCGGCCGCCACGCCCGTCTCCGAGACGAGGCGGAACAGGCCGATCTCGCCCGTATGCGCGCAGTGCGTCCCGCCGCAGAGTTCCTTGCTAAATGTATCCACCGTGACCACACGTACGTCGTTGCCATATTTGTCACCGAAAAAAGCCAGCGCGCCCGCTTGCACCGCGTCCTGAATCCCCATCACATCGGTGCGCACCGTTTGATTGCGGCGAATTTGCTCGTTGACCATGGTTTCGATGTCGTCAATGTCGCGGGCGGTTAGCGGCCGGAAATGCGCAAAGTCGAATCGAAGACGGCTGGGCGTCACGAGCGAGCCGTATTGCTTCACGTGCGGGCCGAGCAGTTCGCGCAGCGCCGCATGGACAAGATGCGTGGCCGTGTGGTTCCGCGCCGCATCCATTCGCGTCGTGGCGTTCACCGCGGCATGCACCGTTTGCCCCACAGCGATCCGCCCGACTAGCACGACGCCCTTGTGCACGACCACCGCCGGCGCCGGCCGTGTCGTATCCTTGACGTCTATCCTGCCTTCTGAACCGGTGAGTAGGCCTTGATCGCCCGCCTGCCCGCCGCCTTCAGCGTAAAACGGCGTCACGTCCAGCACCAGCTCGATCTCGTCGCCCTGTGCCGCCTCGCGTACAACCTTATCGCCTTTCAATATCGCCTGAACGACCGCATCAGATTCCATGTGGTCGTAGCCCACGAACTGCGCAGCTTTCACTGTCTTGCCGAGTTCGGTCACACCGGGTTTCGCAGCTGCCACTTCGAAAGCTGCCGATTTGCGCGCTCGTTCCCGCTGATCCTCCAGCGCGCGTTGGAAGCCGGCCTCATCGAGTGTGATTTCCTGTTCGCGGCAGGCTTCAGCAATCAAGTCCATCGGAAAGCCGTAGGTGTCGTAGAGCTTGAACACCCGATCCCCGGACAGCACTTTCTGCGATGAGCCCCTGGCCTTCGCCACCATCTCGTTCAGAATTGGCAGCCCCTGATCAAGCGTGGCAATGAACCGTTCTTCTTCACCGCTCGTAACCTCAGTCACCGTTGCCGTTGCCTTCGACAGCTCGGGATAGGCCATCTTCATCTGCTCAACGACTGCACCGGTCAACTCGCCCAAAAAGGCTTCGGAGACGCCGAGGAGACGGCCATGCCGCGCCGCGCGGCGCAGAATGCGGCGCAGCACGTAGCCACGCCCCTCGTTGGACGGCAGAATTCCGTCAGCGATCATGAAGGTGATCGCGCGCAGATGATCAGCCACCACGCGCATGGACCGATCGTGCATGGCGTCCTTACCATAGTGATGATGGGTCCGCTGGCTGATCGCCGCAAGCAGCGGCTTGAAGAGATCACTGTCGTAGTTGCTGTAGACGCCCTGCGCCACCGCCGCTAACCGCTCCAATCCCATGCCCGTATCAATGCTCGGCTTGGGCAGCGGCTGGAGTTTTCCGTTCGCGTCTCGGTTGTACTGCATGAAGACCAGGTTCCAGATTTCGATGACGCGGTCGCCCGCACCGTTCGGCACGTCGTCGCCCGGGACGGAGGGCCCCTGGTCGTAATGGATTTCTGAGCAGGGCCCGCAGGGACCGGTGTCGGCCATCTGCCAGAAGTTGTCCTTCTCGCCACAGCGGACGATCCGCGCCGTCGGCACGCCGATTTTCTCCCACCACTTGAAGGCCTCGGCATCCTCGCGAAAGACCGTGACCCACATGCGATCTTTTGGCAACCCGACCGTGTTCGTCAGATAGTCCCAGCCATAAAAGATCGCCTCGGATTTGAAATAGTCACCGAAGGAAAAATTGCCAAGCATTTCAAAGAAGGTATGATGCCGCCGCGTGTAGCCGACATTTTCAAGATCGTTGTGCTTGCCGCCGGCGCGGACACACTTTTGCGCCGTGACCGCCCGCTTGTAGGGCCGACTCTCTTCGCCGAGGAAGACGCGCTTAAACTGGTTCATCCCCGCGTTGGTGAACAGGATGGTGGGGTCCGCCTGCGGGATCAGCGGCGAACTGGGCACGGGCTGATGTCCGTGGCCCTCGAAATACGTGATAAAGCCCTGGCGCAGCGAGGCGGCGTTCTTACTCATCGGTCGTCGTCCAACCCGAGCAGTTCGTCGATCAATTCTTCATCGAATCCGGCTTGCCGGAGCAGACCGGCCTTGCGCGCAAGCGTCAGCGGCGTGCCCCGCTGCTCGCGCTGCCGCAGAGCCCGTGTGGCCACCTCGCGCGGTGAGGTTTCCTTATAGACCGTCCTAACCGCGTCGGCAACGGCCGCCTGCAGAAACCCTTTGGATTCCAATTCCGCCTCCAACCGCGCCGGCCCCAGTGGGCGCCGCGCCAGCCGCCCCTGCGCCCACCGCAGGGCATACGTCCGGTCGTTGAGGTAGCCGCGCGACCGAAACTGGGCAAGAAGTTCACGGATACGTGCTGGCGGGGCGCCGCGACGGGTCAAGTAGGCAGACATCTGGGCTTCGGTTCGATCGTGCGCACCCAGATAGCGCAGCGCAGCCCGCTCAAATCGATCCTGCCGTGATTCAGACACGCGCCGGCGCCCGTCCGTTGCGTCAAGATCCTCGCCCTGCGTGTGCTTTCTTGCCCTCGCGCGGCTCGGGCGCCTTTTCCTCAGCGCGCTTGGCGGCGACCTGCCCCGGCACGCCGGCCAATTCGCGCAGCTTCGCTTCTACTTCCGTCGCTAGCGCCTGATTCGTGTCGAAGAGATCGCGCACCGCCTCACGTCCCTGCCCAATCCGCTCTCCCTTATAGGAGTACCAGGCGCCAGACTTGTCCAGCACCTTGCGGTCCACGCCCAGATCCACCAGCTCGCCGACCTTCGAAATGCCCTTGGCAAACAGAATGTCAAATTCAGCTTGCTTGAACGGCGGCGCCATCTTGTTCTTCACGATTTTGACGCGGACGCGGTTACCGACCACGTCATTGCCGTCCTTAATGGACTCGATGCGGCGGATATCCAGCCGAACGGACGAATAGAACTTCAACGCGTTACCGCCGGTCGTCGTTTCCGGATTGCCAAACATGACGCCGAGTTTCATGCGAATCTGGTTAATAAAGATGACCGTTGTGTTCGACTTGGCGATCGCGGCCGTCAGCTTACGAAGCGCCTGCGACATGAGCCGTGCCTGAAGCCCCATGTGGGCGTCGCCCATCTCGCCTTCAATTTCAGCCCGCGGCACCAGTGCGGCGACCGAGTCCACCACGACCAGATCGATTGCGCCGCTGCGCACGAGTGTTTCGGTGATCTCCAGCGCCTGCTCGCCCGTGTCCGGCTGCGAAACCAGCAGATCGTCTGAATTGACGCCCAGCTTCTTGGCATAGACGAGGTCGAGCGCATGTTCCGCATCCACGAAGGCCGCCGTCCCGCCGGCTTTCTGCACTTCCGCCGTCGCGTGCAGTGTCAGCGTCGTCTTGCCAGAGGCTTCCGGACCGAAAATCTCCACCACGCGGCCGCGTGGCAGACCACCGATACCCAGCGCCAGATCCAAACCAAGCGACCCGGTTGAAATCGCCGGCACGTTGGCCGACGCCTCGGACGTGCCCAGCCGCATGATCGCGCCTTTGCCATACTGTTTTTCGATCTGCGAGAGCGCCAGATCCAGCGCCTTTTTCTTCTCGTCTTTTTCAGGCATGGGTGTCTCCCATAAATATGATCAGGCGGCCATTATACTGAACTGGCTGCATGGGCGCTACGCCTCTTTCAGCGTGGCCTCGCGCAGGCGCGTATAGACTGAGCCGGCAGGATTCAACTCGCTTCGCATAAGTGCAATGGAGCGGACCAGCAAGGGTCCCACTCGTGCCACCTGCTCGAGAAACTTACTGGCGGCCAGGGCCCGGCCAAGATCCCGCTGCCCTTCCTTCACGCGAGCTACGGTCAGATGTGGCGCAAAGGGTGTGCTGTTGGATGGAAATCCCAGCGGCGTTAGCGCGGACTCGATGGCCGCAGCCAGTTGTGCCAGTCGATCCACGGCCCCCTTGAGTCCGACCCAGACCACACGCGGTGCGCGGGCATCCGGAAACACGCCGGCGCCGCTGGCGTCCACCTCGAACGATGCCTGCTCGCGCGCAACACGTTCAAGCGCTTCTCCGATCATGGGCACCTGCACCTCCTTAATATCGCCGAGAAATTTCAGCGTCAGGTGCATAGACTCCGGCCTGACCCATTGCACTTTCACGGTGGGATTGATCGCAGAGGCCAGCTGCCCCCTGGCATGCGCTTGAACGATCGCGAGCGCACGACACAACTCATCTGGTAATTCAATCGCGATAAACGCCCGACTCATTTTTCACATCTCGCGGAGCGTATCTCGTCGGGCGTAAAGACACGCGAAGCAGGACTCCCCCTTGCGTCATGCTTCCTGCTTCATACTGAACGCCCCTACCTGTGCCACCGGCAACCACTGTCGCAATAAATTCAACGCCGCCTGCGCCGCGCGCAGCTTGATCACATCACGCGGACCGTGGAACCGAAACTCCTTGGCCAACACACCGGCACCGCCCGCATCGAGCCCGACATACACCAGCCCAACCGGTTTGAGTGACGTGGCGCCGCCGGGACCAGCAATGCCCGTTACGCTGAGTCCGACCCCGACGCCGCTGCGCTCACGCACGCCCTTAGCCATGGCGGCGGCCACTTCTGAGCTGACGGCACCGTGGCGCGTTAAAATAGCCTTCGGCACATCGAGCAGATCCAGCTTGGCTTGATTGCTGTAGCACACCAGCGACCGATCCAGATAAGCCGAGCTGCCGGCCACCTGTGTGAGCCGATGGCCGATCAAGCCCCCCGTGCAGGATTCCGCAATCGCAATCGTCATCTTGCGCGCCGCGAGCATCCGCCCGACGACATCCTCCATCGTCTCCGCCCCCTCGGCATAAATCAGCCCGCCCAGTTCCTTGCGGATCGCGTGAACAGCCTGCTCCAGCACTGCACCGGTCGAGGCTCCTCCGCAGGCCGTGAGCGTGATCGTCACACCAAGCGGCGACGCCAGCAGGCCGAGCCGGATGCCGTGCCGGATAGGCACGGCACTGTGCAGCCGGTCGTCCAGATCGGCTTCAAGAATACCGTAGGTCTGCAACGCACGGCGCTCTATGCGGTCTTTCGGACCGGATGAGCGCCGCGCTGCGATTATGGGCCCTGCTTCCTTCGCAAACATTTCCCTTGCTTCCGCCGGTACGCCTGGGAGCGCGATCAGCAGCGCCCCCTTCCATTTGACATAGAACCCCGGAGCCGACCCGACCGAATTGGTCAGTACCGTGGCCCCTGTTGGAATCAGGGCCTGGCGCATCTGCGACGCCGTGGGCGTGCGCCCCGAGGCTGCGAGCCACTGCGTCATGCTCTTGAACGCGACCGCATCGCGACGCAGCGGCCGGTGCATCACATCGGCAAGCGCCTCCCGCGTCTTGTCGTCTACGGTCGGACCGAGCCCGCCGGTGATCACCACAACAGCCGCGCGCTGCGCGGCCACGGTGATGACATCGGCAATATCCTTTTCGTCATCACCCACCGCGGTTTTCCAGCGCACTTCGACGCCCAGCGAGGCCAGTTCGTCCGTTAGAAACAACGAATTGGTATCCAGCCGACCGCCCAGCAGCAGTTCGGACCCGATGGCGACGATTTCCGCTTTCCGTAATGCCATGCCTACTCCGCAATCAGAGCCGATATCAGATCGCCCCACCCCTGTCAACGCCTTAGGTCCGCTGGTTGACAACCTCTCCAAGCTAGTGATAAAAAGTTTCGTTCTTATGCTGTCTTAAGTTGTCAGGAGGAGTCCCATGGGCGGCGAACAAACCCCACAAAAACGGCAATACGTCAACTTCCTCTTCTATAAAGTGGACCCGGCCTGGCGGCGGCTTCCTGAAGACGAACGCACCCGCGGCAAGCAGGAATTCATTCGCGTGGTGGAAGAATACAGCGGGAAGGTCATGGTCATCCCCTACACCACGGTTGGAATCCGCGGGGATTGCGATATCATGCTGTGGCGCATCAGCTACGAGCTGGAGTTGTTCCAGGAAATGGCCAGCCGCCTGCTGGCCACCGGCCTCGGCAAGTATCTGACCGCACCCTATTCCTATCTCTCGATGACCAAGCGGTCCATCTATGTGGACCATCACACGCATGAGGGACAGGAAAGCAAGCGGCTCACAATCATCCCGGGCAAGAGCAAATACATTTTCGTCTATCCGTTCCTGAAGACGCGCGAATGGTTCCTCCTTACCAAAGCAGCCCGACAGGGCATGATGGACGAGCATATCGAGATCGGCCACCGCTTCCCATCCGTTAAGCTAAATACGACGTACTCGTTCGGCCTCGACGATCAGGAATGGGTCGTGGCGTTCGAAAGCGACAAGCCGGAGGATTTTCTGGATCTCGTCCTGGCGCTGCGGGAGACGGAAGGTAGCCGGTACACCCTCCGCGACACGCCGATCTTCACCTGCATTCACAAGAGCGTCAAGGAAGTTCTCGACACGCTGGGCGGGTAAATCGTGCTCGGGGGCGCCACAAAAAGGCCGTTGTCATGAAATGCCCCAGGTGCACCGGCCTCCTCATCAAGGAAGACATCCGCGAGCAGAGCGGACGTTTCCAGGGCTGGCGCTGCATCCAGTGCGGTTTCCGACTTGACCCGTTGATCGTCCAGAACCGCACCTCGGCGCCGCCGAACCTTCCGAACGATGACGTTGAGGACACCACCCCACGAGCCGGCCGCGTTGTGCCACGCCTGCTATCCCGACGGACCAAACGCACCGCGGGGAAAGCCTGACTCCTCCAATGGAAGAAAAAAACTACCTCTATGCCTTTCGGCACAAGGATGGCAGCGTCACCCTGTATATTGACGAAGCCTACGCGGCGGAACGCGGTGCTGACCCCACGAAGCTGACTCGCGTGGAAATTCCCACTGACCTCTACATCAGCGGGACCGTTCAACAGGTCCGCGAATACGTCGCGACCTATCTGGAATCACAGGCAGCCAGTCGCACCCAGGCCTGATTCCTGTTTTGACCATGGCCATCACGCTCACGTCCGAGATCATCGAATCCACGATCAATGCTCTCCCCATTCAGGGTCGGATCATGCTCCGTCTCCTGCTGATCCAGTATCTAGACATTTCGCAGGAGGACATTGACTATATCGCCGCTGATCGGCCCGACCCGCGCTTCGTCTCAGGTGCCAAGCCGCTCGTACAGGTCGTGGCGAAAGAAACCATCGTGACCATCACGAATCGCGTGGCACAATATCGCAACCAGACGCGCCGCAAGCGTGAGCAACTCTGGCTGCAGAGCGAATGTCTTCGGAAGCAGATCACTTATGGCGAGGCCCTCTGCGCACAGACGGAGCGTTTGCTCAAGGACACGTTCAAGCTGACCGCCGATGAGATCGCCGCGCTGAAGGCTCAAGCGCGCGCGGCGCTCCCCAAGCCGGCCCTCCGCGAACTGGACCGGCACTGGGACAAGGGCGAGATTTCCGACGAGGACTACCGCCGGAAGCGCTTGGGCATCGTATACCAGACGGATTTGCGGAAGCTCGATCGTGAACGTAAGCGACTCGACTCCGTTCAGCGGGACTATGCCATCGCCTGTCACGCTCCGCTCCAGGACCATGAGCTGGGACATGTCTGGGGGATTCCGGCCGGCACGCTGGTGGCGCGGAAAGCAAAATTTCTCCATCAGTATCTGCAGGGCGCGCAGACGGCACTACAGGCCACAGCTGAGCCGTCTTTAGATCTCTGGAAGAAAACTCTTGCCGTATTGGCCTCGCGTCCGGTGGAGCGCTCCGTGGCGCCCTACGACGGCATGGACAAGACCGAAGCGGGATTGACCACCAATTTACAGACCTTCGCGCTTAAGACTATTGCGGAGGATTTAGAAAGCCGCGCCTGGCTGAACATCTCGCTGTCGCTGTTTGCCTTGCAGCGGCTGCTTGTCATCCAGTCTGAACGCGACATGGACCCCGACGCCCTCAACCAGGCCCTACTCCAGCGCGCTGCCCCGCCCTCAGTGGCACAACCAGACGCGGGCGTTGCCACGCAGCCAAGGCAAATCGACGACTGGCAGGAACACATTCTCCGAAGCATGAAGGGCGAGAACATACGCTGACCCCCCCCTTCGCGCAAAGCCATCGGTAGATACCCACACTAGTCGCATGCGACTCCTGAGGCTCAGCACGGTTCTGGTCAGTCTGTTGCTGGCCGCATCTCTCCAGGCCGTCACCCTGCTAGAGATGACGGAACTCCTCGCCCATCCCGATCAGTACGATAAACAGGCCGTCCGCGTCACGGGCCAAGTGACTGGGATTCAGACCGCTAGTAATCGCGAAGGCGAGTCGGCGTATGGTTTTCTCCTGAAATCCGCCCACGGCAGTATAAAGGTCACCGGCCTGGGGAGGGCACTTGTGCGCGAGGGGGAGCAAGTGATCGTGGAAGGCATCTTCAGCCGCCAGCGGCAGGGGGGCCGATCGACCGTCCTCAATGAAATCAAAGCTGAGGCCGTCCGCCCGCTCTCAAAACTGACTCCCGATCTCGTTGGCTGACCCCGTTCATTTCCTGCGCCCCCCTTACTTGACGCGCCGCAATCCTGCTTGGTACAACGACGTGCGTGGCGGTGTAGCTCAGTTGGTAGAGCAGCGGACTCATAAGCCGCGGGTCACCCGTTCGATCCGGGTCACCGCCACCAAATCACGTCAACGCCCTATCCGCGCATCGCTTCAAACACAGTGACGATCAATAGTTGACAATATTGCTTAATTTTATGTATAACACTAACATTATGAAATCCTGCTGGTACACCGCACTCGCTGCCGCGCTTCTCTCGCTTGCGCTGGCCACGGGGACACCGGCGTCGGCCTTCGACTGGACGCCGTCCGACGAGGAGATTCAGCACTACCGCCGAAGCTGGAATCCCTTTTCGGAAGGGCCCCTACTGATTCAATCTGTGGATATTCACCCGAAAGGTCAGCTCTCGGTCCGCCCGTTCGTGTTTTCACAGATCAGCGAGCACAGTTACGGCAATACGCTGTCGGCCCCCGGTAACCGCAAGAATGGCTCGTCACATTTGTATGCCATCTCCCCACTGGTGACCACCACCTACGGCCTCACCGATCATGTGGAACTGGGCGCCGCCACATCCTGGAACACCTTCTGGGCCAGGGACTCGCAGGGGGTCACCACCGGCCAGGGCGGCCCACTGACGACCAATACGGGATTGGGCGATCTGTCAATCATCCTGAAGTACCGACCGGTCGTACAGGACCCGGACAGCGCGCGGCCATCCTTCACCAACTACAATCAACTGGTACTACCGACTGGACGGTGGGTAACCGGCACGGAACGTCCACCCGGAGGACTTGCGCCACTGGGACGGCTGCCCGCAACGCGATTCGGGGAACTGGCATTCACCGAAGGGCTGACCTTTCGCAAAAATAACCAGCCTTACCGGATCAGCGGGGGGATCTATTACACCTTTTCGGCCCCCGGCAGCGACGCCGGACAGACGACCTACGTCGGCGATATCATTAATACCCGGCTGACCTACGAGCACTTCCTCGACGACAAGGAAGGTCTGGCGGTGAATATCGAACTCGCCACCGTCCACACCGCCACCTGGCGAGCAGATGGCCACTCCATCAATCGCGGCGCCCCGGGCGGATCGACCGTCGTTGGCATTGAGCCGGCAATTCAATGGCGTTTTTCAGATTCCATCGTGATGGGCGCCGGCGTGTTGTTCACCACGGCTGGCCAGAATGTTGCTGACGCCATCTACCCGAATTTTGCTATCCAGTGGTACTGGAATCAGGGCAAGAAAGTTATCATGCGGTAGTTGGCGCGGGCGCATCGCGCCGTGGTACCAGATGCACGGCACCCGCTTTCATCGAAGCCGTCACTGACAGTCCCTGCGCTAAACCCAAATCATCCACGGCTGCTCGGGTCACGACCGCCGACAACGGAAATCCGCAGTCCACACTGACCCGGACCAGCGCCCCCATGGACGCAATCTCCGTCACGCGCCCCCGCAGTTGATTTCGCGCACTGGTGGTCCCGCCGCCGTCACAAGCCAGCACCACGTCCTCCGCGCGAATACACACGAACACGTCGGGACCGACACTGACTTCCGCCAGTGCATGCAGCGTGACACCGGCCACATCCACTGTGGCAAGTCCATCCCGCGACTCACGTACGCGCCCCTCCAGCGCAGTTTCGATTCCGACGATGCGCACCACCTCTGCGTCCTTAGGCCGATTGAAGATCTCTTGCGGCGTGCCGGCCTGGAGCATCTGCCCGTCACCGATCACGACCATCCGATCGCCCAAGGCCAGCGCTTCGCCCCAATCGTGCGTGACGACGACCGACGGGATGGCCAGTTGTTTTAAGAGATGCCGCAGTTCGCCCTGCACCCGCGCGCGTGTTGGCGCATCCAGCGCTGAGAGGGGCTCATCCAATAAGAGCAGGTGCGGACGACGCGCGATGGCCCGCGCCAGCGCGACTCGCTGCTGCTGACCGCCCGACAACTGCGCTGGCTTCAAGGCTTCCATACTCTGCACCTTCAACAGCTCTAGCGTCTCCTTTACCCGCTTGGCTCGTTCGCCCGCTGGCAAATCCGCCAGCCCATAGGCCACATTCTCCGCAACAGTTTTGCCTGGAAACAGCGCGTAGTCCTGAAACATGCACCCCAAGCACCGCGCCTGCGGCGTCGTGTGCACTCCGGCCCGCCCGTCAAACCACGTCTCCCCGTTGAAGTGAATGTGCCCGTGGTCCGGCCGCTCCAGCCCGGCCAGGCAGCGTAAGATGGTCGTCTTGCCGGATCCCGACGGGCCGAAGAGAATGAGCACCGACGGCGGTGCCACGGGGAGCACAAGCTGCACGTCGAGCGTCAAGCGCCCGGGGAAGCACTTCCGAATGTCCACCGTCATTTCTGCGGCCATACCGCTCCCACTTTCCGGTTCATGGCGTACACGGACAGGAGAATGCCATAGGACACGACCAGCAGAAACACCGCGGTCTGTGCTGCGCCGGCATAATTCAAGGCCTGGACTTCGTCATAAATGTCGATGGAGACCGTCCGCGTCACACCCTCGATGTTGCCGCCGACCATGAGCACGACGCCGAACTCCCCCAGCGTATGCGCGAAACTCAGCACGACGCCCGTGACCACTCCGGCCGCTGACATCGGAAGAATGAGCTCGACGAAGGTCCGCAGCCGCGATGCGCCCAGTGTCCAGGAGGCCTCGATCAGACGGCGATCCACCTGATCGAAAGCGGCCGCGAAGGGCTGCACGGCAAACGGCAAGCTATAGAGAATGGACGCGATCAGCAGCCCCTCGAAGGTGAACGGCAGCGGATGGCCGGCCAGATTCGCATACAGGCGCCCGAACGGGCTGTCGGGCCCAATGGCAACGAGAATGTAAAACCCCAGCACCGTTGGCGGTAGCACCAACGGAAGCGCCACTACTGACTCGACCAGAAATTTCCATCGCCAGCGCGAGAAGCTGACCCAATAGGCGATCGGAAGGCCCAACACAACGAGGGCGCAGGCCGTCAGCGTTGCCAGCTTGAATGTCACTCCAATAGCAATCCAGTTCATGGCTTGGCCGCACCCGGGACGATAAATCCGTAGCGACGAAAAATCGCCTGGCCGTCCGGACTCTTGAGAAAGGCGAGCAACGCCTGGGCGCCATCCCGATTTGCCCCATTCTTGAGCACCACCGCCCCCTGCTCGAGAGTCGCATGGGCTGTCTGCGGAACTTCCCAATACCGGCCGGCACGCTGCATCGCCGGGGCCATGGCCAATGACAGTGCGATCAAGCCCACATCGGCTGCGCCGGAATGCACAAACTGCGCTGCTTGCGAAATGTTTTCACCCAGTACCAGCTTATCTTTCACCGCCTCGTAGAGTCCTTCGTGTTGCAACGCCTCCACCACCGCGCGCCCGTAGGGCGCGTGCTTGGGATTGGCAATAGCGATCTTTCGAATCGCGCTATCCGTCAGAATCGGTAGCCCCCCCTCCGGAGACGGCAGCCCCGTGCGATGCGGCACCCAGAGAACCAGCCGCCCGATCGCATAGCGATGCAGCGTGCCCGGCAGCGTCAAGCCTCCCTCCGCCAGCATCTGCGGATAGCGGACGTCGGCGGACAAAAACAGATCGAAAGGGGCGCCATTCTGAATCTGCGAATAAAAATTGCCCGACGAGCCCAGTGAGAGTTTTACGTGTATCCCGCTCTGCCGCTCAAAGACGGCCGCCGCCTCCTTCAAGGCGAAACTCAAGTCAGCCGCCGCCGCCACGGTGATTTCACCCGCCTGGGCCGATCCGGTCCAGCAGGCCACGGCACACACGATACTGGCTATGAGCGACTTCATACGGAACCCCGCTAGGGCATGATGGCTTTGTTGCCCTGATTCCAGAACCACCGGAAGGCGAAATTCGGGTAGATAGCATCGGCCGTGTTTTGTCCGGCAACCGTCACAAGCACCCCGGCCGCGGCCACCCACGAGTCGGACAGCCGCCACTGAATGGCTGGCTCGATACCAATGACCGTTGAACCATGCAGCGATCCCTTGTTCACGGTATGCCCGTCAGCTCGCCAGGTGGCGGTATGCACAGTGGTGAATTCAAGGTTGTAGGCAAAGCCTTTTTCGTCGTCGAGGAAATGTTCGAATGATAGGCGCGTATTGATCGTGTCACCGACATAAGTCGTCTGCCCGGCGTCGCTCCCCGGTGTGGCGTAACTGTAAAACACGCCTCCGCTCACACGAAATGGGCGGACGTTTTTTCGGAAGGTCACTCCTTCCGTCAGACTTAACTCGCCAAAACGCGTGGCCGGCAGGCGCCCCAAAGGTGCAAAGCCGCCCGGCGGACGTTCCGTGCCGGTCACCCACCGGCTGGTCGGGAGCACGAGCTGCTGGTAGAGCGTGATCGATGGGCGCGAAGTGTCCGGATCCTGCACGAGCGGCCGATACTTCATCTGCACTGAAAAATCGCCCATCCCGGTGTCCGTGTTCCACGGGCCACCCCGCCCCTGGTTGAACGCAGACGAATCCTTGGTCCAGAAGCTTTGTAGCGATGTGGCCACTCCTACTTCAAAGTGATCCGACACGCCATAGGTCAACACCGCCAGCGGCGACACCGAATAAGTATGCGCCGTCCCGCTCGTCCGGTTGTCCGGGAGCGACAGCTTGTTTCCGTATTGTTTTTCGCTGATCTGGGAAAACAGAAAGGGCCGTATGGACAACTGCCCCTTTGGATGGATATCCACGGATTGAATCAACAGTGGCCCCTCTGAAAGTGGATTCCAACTCGAGCGATACTTTCGGATCTCCTCATCGGTTGGCGTCCACTCAAACGCGCTGGCCGGTGCTAGCGAGAGCAGGCACACACTAACCACGGCACCAGTGATGCTCTGCCACCCCGTCACAGCGCCTGAATCTTTCCCGTGTCCCGCGTGCCGTATCCCCCCAGCGCTTCGATTTCCGTCCGAAACGGCCGGCTCACGATCGCATCCAGTAGCACCGCCAGCCCACGATGCGCTGATAGATAGGCCGTCGGCATGACCAGGTCATACCGCTCCTCCTGCAAGGGAATGAACTCGAGTCCAAACGGTGTCGCCGCCGATCGCACCCCGATGCCCACATCGGCGCGCCCCTCGGCAACCGTCCGCGCGACTTCCAGATGCGAACCGGCTAATGCGGCATAGCCCCTGACCTGCGCAGACTTCACACCCGCGGCTACTAGTTGACGATCGAGGAGCAGGCGTGCACCGGATCCCTCTTCGCGATTGACGAGCGTCACCTGCTTGCGGGCCAGCTCGGTTACGCGCCGGATGCGCTTGGGATTGCCATGTCGCACCAGCAGCCCCTGTTCCCAGGTGGCGAAGGTCACGACCGTGTAGTCTTTTTTGTTGAGATGCTGGCGCAGGTACGGCAGATTGCTCTCGCCTGATTTCGCATCCACGACATGCACGCCAGCGATGTGCACCTCGTGCCGCAGCAGCGCCTCCACTGCCGCCGCACTGCCCATTGTCCATCCCACGAGGGTCGCCTGCTCCTGACGTTTTCGTAGATGCTCCCCAACCAGAAAAATCGACGGGTCGCAGCCGGCCACCGCGATTTCGTTTTCCACGGCCCGGCGGTCCCGCAGCAGTTGTACCGTGACCTTGCCGCTTGCACTGCGTGCTTTGGACACGCCGGCCGGCGGTTTCACCATCAGTCCGTCCGCAGAGACCGTAAAATTCAACACGTCGCCCAGTTCCGCCACTGGACGGACCACCGTGCGATTCCCGATCCGGGCCACCTTGACACGGACACGCCCCGA
>VGXF01000012.1 GCA_016873435.1 Nitrospira sp. | reverse complement strand
CATGCGGCCCGCCGCTGACGACCGTGGCGAGACCGAGCGAGTTGAACCAGTTGGTAACAGAGAGTCCGGACCGCAGCTCGTCCGCAGTGCCGACCTGCCGACCGTTGAAATCGGGTCCGCTCAGCCGGGCGACGTCCTTAACCATGCTCGCGCCGGACACCGGCGCCAGCCGTGCAGTGAGCGAATTTCCCTCTTCGGTCTGGGCCTGAAGGTCAGCGGCCAGCAGGGCCAGCAGGATGGACAGACACACAAGAATGCGGACCATCGCATTGAGAGCTGTATCAGATTCTCGTGAAGTCAATGCACATCTGGTATCATGCCGCCTCATGAGGCGAAAGGATTTTTACGACACCCTCGGCGTGGCATACGATGTTTCCGACGAGGAGATCAAAAAGGCTTACCGGAAGCTCGTCTTCCAGTACCATCCGGACCGCAACCCCGGCAGTGCAACGGCCGAGGAGAAAATCCGGGAGATCAACGAAGCCTACGAGATCGTCGGCGATCCCGAGAAACGCCGGTCCTACGACCGCCTACGGTTTGGCGACGAAGTGCGGGCGGAGACGCCCGACTTGGGGCTCATCCTCCAGCAGATGGAGGAGAAGCTGTTCGAGGAGGGGCGCAAGGAACTGTTTGCCCTGCTCATCAGGGACACGAAGCGGATCAAGGCGGAACTGTCGGTCCTGCGTACGCGGACTGTCAAGGCGCAGGGCTACGATACGTTCAAGGCGGAGATTGTCCGCGAGCGGGCGAAGGAGCTGCTGCCAGAATTCGTCACAGCCGAAATGGAGATGCGGGCCGAGCGCCTGTGCGATGTGGCGGTGCAGATGATGGTCTCACAGGGCGTCGTTAAGAAGGACGACGCGACGGCCGTCAATTCGATGCACCAGCATTTCAAGGAGGTCTTCCAAAACGGCCGCCTCACTGGGATCGGCTCGGCGATGGAGTTGCTGTATGAACGGAGTTAAGTATGAACGATGCACCGCGGAGGGAATTTTACTTCATCGTGCTGCAGGCATCGGTCACAGTTTAGAAAGCGGTCCTGCAACGAACCTTCCATTTTGCATCACGCCGGCAAGCCCTTTTCTGTCTTGCAAGAGTGTAATCGTCGAGAGGGGGTTGCCCTTGACCAGTATCAGGTCGGCCAGCTTGCCCGGCTCGATCGTGCCGACCTGATCTGCAACCCCGATCAGCGCTGCCGCCGATGCTGTCGAGGCGATGATCGCCTCCATTGGTGTCATACCCAGCGCGACCATCCGTTCTAATTCCTGCGCGTTCTCGCCGTGGTAATTGAACGGCGTCCCCGCATCCGTTCCCATCGCGATCGCGATGCCCGCCTTATGCGCCATCTTGAAACTGGTCTTGTGGCGCGACACCATGGCCGTGGCTTTCTCAACGGCAGTTTTCGGCGCGCCGCACGACAGGCCGCAGGCAGCGGTGGTGGCCAGGGCCGAGAGGGTCGGGACCATGTATGCGCCATGACGCTTCATCAGGCCGGCCGCTTCGTCGTCCATGAGCGTGGCGTGTTCGATTGAATGGGCACCGGCCTGGATCGCGTTCTTGATGCCCTGCGCGCTGTGCGCGTGGGCGGCCACGCGCCGGTTGGCCTGCCGCGCGATGCGCATGCCCGCCGAGAGTTCCTCCGGCGTCATCTGCGCGGCATCTGGCGACGTACCCGGCGTGAGGACGCCGCCGGAGGCAATGAACTTGATGACCTCGGCGCCGGCGGCGATTTGCTCGCGGACGGCGGCGGCCACGGCTTCGGGTCCGTCAGCCTCCTGGCCGATGAAGCGGGCGTGGCCTCCGGTCATGCAGATGACTCTTCCCGCGGCGGCGATGCGCGGACCGGGCAGCAGTCCATCGGTGATGGCACGTTTGAGCTGGAACACGGCATGGTCACGGAAGCCCACGTCACGCACGGTTGTGAAACCGGCTTCCAGCGTCTGCTTCGCATAGCGCGCAGCCTTCAGCAGGGTCAGCGCTGGATCGTCCCCCTGCACGGTCTTGACCACGTCGGCATCCCCGCCCAGGCACAGGTGCACGTGGCAGTCCATGAGGCCCGGTAGCAGCGTGAGCCCGCGGCCGTCGATGCGCGTGACGTCGCGTGGGATGGACGGCGATTTCGCGTCGTCCACGGTTGCGATGCGGTCGCCCTTGATCACAACGGTCGCCCGTGGCCAAGTCCGTCCAAGTCCGTCCACCACGCGCACGTGCTGGATGGCATAGCCCGCCTTCGTCATGACGGTCATGATTCGTTGATCGGAATCGTGATGATGAGGCCGCCCATCACGTCGTTGAGCCGGTAGTCTTTTTTCGAGCTGTTGCTATGGGCGTTGTGGCAAGTGACGCAGGCTTCCGAGAAGGCCTTGTCGGCATAGATGGCCTTAAAGTATCGGTTGCGACCTTCGCTGACGAACCCAGTGTAGGGTTGATTGGGAGTTTTGGTTACAGCTTCAAGTCCCTTGCGCTCGAAATCATTGGCCGGCGCGTTCCACACATAGATGGGCGTGAGGCTGGCCAAACGGTATTTGATGCCCAGATTGGTCTGGGCCACGAGACGTCCGCTTTCGAGGACCATCTGCGCAGGCAGCGGCAGGGCCTTCTGCTGCTTCCAGTGTTCCTCAGCATGCACACCCTTGGCCTCCAGAGGGTCGATGACTTTGGTCGTGTAGACGGTGCGCTGCGCTTCGATGACGGCGTGGAGATAGTCGGCCACCACTTGAGGCGCCAGCGTCGGGGGTTTCTCCTGCGCGGCTTTCCATTCATTGAGCCACCAGAAGAAGCCTCCTGCGATTAGACCGATCGTCAGGCAGGCCAGGGCCCATTTTAGCAGCCGATATCCGGCGCGTTCGTAACGGCGGTCGGTGAGGGGGCGGTCTTCCTGCTGGTTCATAGCATCAACAGTATACAGAAGCGGGGGGGGGCCGTTCCACTTCGATGTCGAGGGGGCAGAGGGGCCGTTTGGGATGCTATACTGCGCAGCCTTGGAGACCGATTTTTCACAAACGCCTGCGCCCGCACCGGCAGCCCAATTCCCTCTTCAGCCGTCGCAGCCGCTCTGGCCGAGGCTGGTGACGGGCCTGGCCGCCCTCGTGCTGGCTGGTGGCATCCTCATGCTGGCTGGGCTGGTGCTCTCCACGCCGCGTCTCCAGCGCGTTGCCGATCCGGACCGGGCCCTCTCCCTCATCGTCAATCGCACAATGGATCTGGACTATGCAATCGCGCAGACCCCCCTTTGGGAGCATCTGTTCTACGAGGCGACGACCGGATGGGCAGACGATCAGGCCCAGGCGATCGAATGGTATGAGGAGCTGGCAGTGGAATCCGGCAAACCACTCTCGCAGGCCTATCTGGCAATTCTTGAGGGTGAAGCGGGCCGGATCGATCTCGTCGAGGACAAGATCGCGGGCTGGACCCAGTTGCCGGATCCCTTCCCGGTCTACGCGCGTCTGTTGGGAGCCGCTTATTTACACGATGACACGCTGGCACCGGACGAAGCGCGTGCGTTGCGGGACGAGCTGGAGAGCACGATTCCACTCGGATGGTTTGGGGATCGGTTGGCGCTGAGCCTCGCCACGCGCGCGGGCAATCAGAAGTGGCTCACAGAAGTCCAGGGTGGGCTGGCGGAGCGCAGCGACCGGCTGCTCGTGCGCGCGCGCCTGCTGCTGGGACTGGATCTGGGGCTGATACTGCTGGGCGTGGCGTTGTTGGGGTGGGTGTTGGCGCGCGCGCACTCGCGGGAAGAAACGTGGGGCGTCGGCGAGGCCATGATGCCGCCGCCCTGGCCCGGCTCGGCCGGCGCAACGGTACTGATTCGTGGCGGCGCCCTGTGGATCGGGCTACTGCTGAGCATTCTGTCGATCGGTCCCCCATCGTTCCGTCTATTCGCCATGCCGCTGACCTATCTGCCACTGTTGCTGCTGGCGCGACGCGATTTGATGGAACCGGCTGGACTGGGTTTGCGGGCGGGCGTCGGGTGGATACCCCGGCGGGGCCGCTGGGGCCGGTGCTGGCGGCTGGTGGCTATCGTCTCGGCCACTGGATTGCTGGTCGAATGGCTGGTTACGATGATCACGCAGCCGATGGGACTCGGCAGCCACTGGACGGAGGGGTTCGATGAGGCGCTGGTCTGGGGAGATGGAATGGAGCTGGCCACCAGCCTGGTCGAAACGATCGTCTTCGCGCCGGTGTTCGAGGAAATCGTCTTCCGCGGACTCTTTTTTGCCACGCTGCGCCGGCGGTTCGGATTCGTCGCCTCGGCGTTGATTAGCGCATCGGTGTTTGCCGTCGCGCACGGCTACGGGTTGCTGGGGTTCATCAGCGTGCTCTGGAGCGGACTACTGTGGGCCTGGGTCTACGAGCGGAGCGGGAGCATCCTGCCGGGAATCCTCGCGCATATGGTGAACAATGCCAGCGTGTGCCTCTCCATTATTTTAATGCTGCGCTAAAAGCAGCCTGGCCCGGCGGACGCACGCCCGACGGGCCGAGCCGACAAGAATCCATTAGTTTAGTTCGCGCGTCGCGCGCTCAGGTGATCGCGCGCCACTCGCATCTCGGCCCGCGTCGTCTGGTCCTTCTTGACCAGGCCGCCCTCGAACTACGACTTGCCGGACGTGGTGCCGGTGATGGTCGATGTCGTATTGGGGGTGCCTTCGGCATACCCTTGAACGTGTAGGCCGCCAGCGCCCGCATCGCGCGAAGAATACATCGTAGCCATGTCTTCATGTGAGGGTCTCGGTCGCGAGTCCCCGGAACGGCAGCAACTCAGGAAGGCCGATGGGGCCTGTCAAGTTGGGGATGGTCCCCTCTGAACCGGCTTGGTACAATGCCCGTCACGTGATCGTATGGCGCAGAACTGGATCGAAGTGCGATGGACGGGATCAGCGGATGCCGGCGAGGTGCTCGGTCTGCTGGGCGATCCCGCTGTCTCCGGTGCATGGCAAGAGAACGGGGCGGTGCGGCTCTACTGGCCGGCAGATCGGTGGAGTCCAGACCGGCTGGCTGTGCTCAAGCGGGTGTTGAGTCTGTGCGGAGACACGTCAGTATCCATTACCGTGGATCAGGTGCCCGCACAGGACTGGAACAAGCAGTGGGCGAAGTCGGTCACCCCCATTCGCATCGGCCGGCGCATTGTGCTTCGCCCGAGCTGGCAGCGCATGGAACTGCAATCTGGTGACATCGAACTGGTGCTTGATCCCAAGCAGGCCTTTGGCACCGGCCACCATGCCACGACGGCGATGCTGCTTGAGTGGCTGGAGGACTGCATTCACGGCGGCGAGCGAGTGTTGGACGTCGGTACTGGCAGCGGCATTCTAGCCATGGTGGCGTTGAAGCTGGGCGCGAAGGCTGCCATAGGCATCGACAATGATCCGGTCGCCATCGACTGTGCGCGAGACTATGCGACGGACAATCGGTTCGGTCCCGAACTTGATTTGCGGGTCGCCACGCTGGACGCGCTGGGATCGCATCCGTTTGATCTGATTCTGGCCAATCTTGACCGGCCCACGCTGCTGGAGGCAGGGCGGTTATTCGAGCCGCTGCTCGCGCACGGCGCGCGTGTGCTTGTGTCGGGTGTCCTGCTGGAAGACCGGTCCGAGATCGCCGGAGTGTTTTCAGAAGCGGGCGGCGTAATCGTCGCGTCGAAAGAACGGGCTGGCTGGCTGGCAGTGCAAATCCTCAAGCCGGACTCATGTGACGGAGGTGTATGACGAATCCGCATTTACATCAAATCAGCGTATCCACTGGCGGTGTCCCCAAACGCGCGGTACCAAGGGCCCGTGTCACCAAGCACGGCGTAGAAGGCGACCGGCAACGGAATCTCGAAGTTCACGGGGGGCCGGACCGCGCGATCTGTCTTTATGCGCTGGAACTGATCGAAGCGCTTCGGAAGGAGGGCCATTCGATCGCGCCGGGGTCAGCCGGAGAGAATTTCACGATTGCCGGACTCGTCTGGAAGCATGTCGAGCCGGGAACCAAATTGCGCGTGGGGGACGAGGTGCGGGTGGAAGTCCTGAGTTACACGGCGCCGTGCAAACACAACGCCTGCTGGTTTAAGGACGGCGATTTCTCGCGCATCGCGCAAAAATCCCATCCGGGTTGGAGCCGTGTCTACGCGAAGGTGCTGGCTGAAGGAACCGTCAAGCAGGGCGATCCGGTGGTGGTGGAAGCGTGAAGCAAGACTCTTCCTTAACGTGTGACGAGATACGCATCACGTGCTTCGAGGAACGAAAATGAAGCGCGTCCTCGAGCCTGAGCTGATGGATGATGACGAGCAGGCGTCTGCCTATGCCAAGGCTGACTTTGACGAAGAGAACCAGGCTTTTGTCAACCTGTTCCGCGAGTATTTCCCAAACTTTTCTGAAGGCCACGTACTCGATCTGGGCTGCGGGCCGGCCAATATTCCAATCCGTTTTGTGAAAGCCCTACCGAAGTGCCGCGTAACGGCGGTGGACGCCTCGCTGCCGATGATCAAGCTGGCCGAGGCGGCAGTCAGAGAGGCCGGTCTGGCTGCGCAGATTGCGTTGAAGTGCGAGCGGATACAGGCGCTGACACTGGCCGAACGGGCTGATGCGGTGCTCTCCAATTCGCTCCTGCATCACATTCCCAATCCCTTGCAGTTCTGGCATGGCCTCAAGACGCAGGTCAAGCCGGGCGCCTGCGTGCTGGTCATGGATCTGGTGCGTCCCGAATCACCGGAGGCCGCACAGGCCATTGTGAATCGCTATGCCGCTACTGAGCTGGCGATTTTGCGGCGAGACTTTTACAATTCGCTTCTAGCCGCCTTCACCGAAGACGAAGTGGCAGCGCAGTTGGCTGAGATGAATCTGTCGCGGCTCTTGATCGACGTGATTGATGATCGCCACTGGGTCGTTGGGGGCACGATTCTCTGATGGGCCGTGGGTGGCCAGCCGTACTGATTGTCTGTGTGGCGTGCCTTCCCATTTCAGTCGACGCGCAGATCAACAAGCTCCGCAAGCAGAAAAACGAGGCGACCGTGCGGGGTGATGATACGTCGATGGCCGCCATTCCCGCCGGTGAATTTTCAATGGGGTTGGACGGTGTGGCTGCGCTCGAAGATGAACGGCCGCGCCACAAAGTCCATCTTGATGCCTATTCAATGGATGTGTATGAAGTCACCGTGGCCCGCTATGCCCGGTTTCTTGCAGCCACGCATCGCGACCCGCCAGCGTATTGGGAGACGGTCAAATTGGTTGAGCATGGCGATCGACCAGTGATTGGCGTGGATTGGGAGGACGCGCAGGCCTATTGCCACTGGGCCGGCAAGCGTCTGCCGACAGAAGCGGAATGGGAAAAGGCTGCGCGCGGGACCGATGAGCGGCCCTATCCGTGGGGCGTGCAGAAGCCGGCATCGGACCTCGCCAACCATGGGCTCGGGGCCCGGTTCAGCTACGAGCAGGTTCTTCAGCCGGTGGGTACCTACGAGAAGGGGAAAAGTCCCTACGGTCTCTTCGACATGGGCGGAAACGTCTGGGAATGGACGCAGGACTGGTACGAGGGCAATTATTACGAGAAAAGCCCGAAGAAAAATCCATCAGGCCCTGAGCTGGGCCAGTTCAAAGTCCTGCGCGGCGGGTCCTGGTCGGACATGGCCAAATATATGCTGACGTACGGCCGCTTTAAACTTCCACCGGGTACGCGCAACAGTTACACGGGCTTCCGCTGTGCCAGGCCGGTGACGGGTGATCCGTGAGGCGTGATGCAGTGGGAGGGGCGTCTCGTCTACCCCCCTCAACACTCATCACGGGTTACATTCTTAAGAGTACTGCCGCGATGACCAGCACGGTGAGGGTCATCAGCATGGCCAGGTAAACGGTCACGCTGCGGTCAGCCTGCCAGTCGGTCTGCCAGTTTTCCGGATAGAGCGATTTGCCTTGCAGAAAGAGTCCTTCGTCGTAGAGCCCCAGCAGCCGTTCGATTTCGATCAGTGCTTCCTTGGCCATGCGGTGGCGGTCACGCTGCTGGAGCACCAGATAGGCAAAGAGGCTGGAGAAGAGTGCCACGCCGGTGGACGCAAAGAGGACCGTGGTGAAGGCGGGGCGGTCGGAGCCGGGCGCGGTTAGCATCGTAATCAGCAGGAGCACGAGGAACGAGCAGGCGAAGGCGGTGAGCTTCATCATCTGTTCGCGTCGCCGGTAGACCTCGGCCTTGTAAGACGGATAGAGGGCCTTGAGCACTTCGATCTGTTCGTCGCGCAGGTTATTCATGTAAGGTGTTGCACTATCCAGTCGGCCAACAAACCCGTCATCGTTTTGAAATCGTCCCCTTTGGTAAAGCCGTGGTCAGCACCCGGCAGTACTTCCAGTTGCCGCTTGCCTTGCAGGAGGCCCATGAGTTGTTGGCTTTGATGGAGCGGCACCAGTTCGTCCCGTTCGCCCTGCACGATCAACGTGGGGATGCGGATCGAGGCAGCGGCCGTGTAGCCGTCGTGGGTGAGTGCGTTCTCATAAAAAGCATAGTGCAGCGAGAGGGGTTTCGAGCCGCCGGTCACGTCAGGGATTTCGTTATGCGCTTTCCAGTGCACCATGCCGGCTTCACCGAACTCCAAGCGCAGGACCTCGGGAAAGTCCACCACGGGGCATTTCAGTCCGAGGCACCTGATGTTCGGACGTTGTGCGGCGGCGAGGGTCGACACTAGTCCACCGAAGCTGGAGCCGACCATGCCAATTTTGTTGTACCCATTGGCGGCCAGCCAGTCGAGCGCAGCGAGTGCCTGATTGATGGCCGCGTCCACAGTGATGTTCGCGAAGGGGCCGTCGCTCTCGCCGTGGCCAAAAAAATCATACCGCAGGGTTGCTAGGCCCCGTTCGGTCAGGGTGCGCGTGAGTGTCTTGTTCGTCGTGCTGTTTTTGTTGGTGAGAAATCCGTGCGAGAGCAGGACGACGTGGTCGGTCTTGCCTTCCGGGATCGTCAGCAGGGCCGCAACGCGGCGATTGCCGTTGGCGGTAAAGCAAACTGGCGTCTCCTGGACAGGCATGGGGGCGCCTCTCTGCTAGTCTTCCGGCTTGACGAGGAGAAGCTGCACGACGTTGCCGACGAACAGCGCCAGCCCCGTCGCCAGCAGCAGTGCGCCGGCCCAGGCGACATAGGCCACCGGTGGCGAGCTAAGCGGATACTGCCAGACAAGGGCGGCGACGACAACGAGGCTCATCGCGCCGGTGCTGATCGTGCAGAGCTGAATCGGATTCCCCCGCGCGGCCAGGGCCGTCAGCGTCGCCTCGTAGGGACCACGCTTCTTGTTGCTGGGCGCGCGTTCGTCGGCCAGCAGGCGCGGCAGTAGGTTGATCAGCGCGCCGAGAACGGACAGCAGCATGAAGCCGACGAACGCCAGGTGTGTGTAGGCCATCAGGTGCAGCGAGCCAAGGGGTACGTAGGGCGGCTGCCCCAGAGCGTTAGCGGAGACGCCGATTCCACAGACGCTGGCGACGACCAGAAAGAACGTCGCGATTAGGCTGAAATCCGTGCCGGCGCGGCCCGCCCGTCCCACACTCATCCAGGTCCGCGTGGTGTTATAACTGTAGCAAGCGGCGCCAGCCAGCATCAGTAGCCCGCCGGCGATCTGTACCCAGTGATCGCTCAACAGAAACCCGACGATCAGAGTCACAATGCCCGAGGGCAGCAGCGCAAAGGTCGTCTGGGCGACCCGCGTGCTGTGCAGGTTGGCGTTGACCCCGCCAGGGAACTGGGCGTGTATGGCGCCCACGATCATCAACAGCAGAAAGCCCTGCGTGAGGAAATGGATGTGTGCCAGTCGGCCCTGCCCGATGGAGTCGGGCGGTAGCAGGCGAAACGGGATAGCGGCGCCGGCCAGCAGGCCGATTGCTAGCGACGCCAGCGCCACACTGTAATACCACCAGCCCAGCGGGCCGCCGACCGCGCTAAGACGCAGCTGGCGGATAAGATCGTCCTTCAACGCGATGACCGCGCTGAGAAACAGCAGGCTGGACGCGCTCATCAATATCGCGTCCTCCCGCGTTTGTCCGGCCAGCAGGCCGATCGTCCCGAGATTGAGCGCGGCGAAGACGAGGGGCGCGGATGGGGCGCGGTCTCGTCCGGCCAGTAGGAGGCCCCCGACGATTTGCATCACGCCGCCAAGTAGGGCGCCGTGCGCGTGGAGCGGGCGCAGATGCTGCCCGTACCCCTGGCCCATCGTCATCCCAAGAAAGAGTAGCAGGCCGAGGGCGCAGGCGCCTGCGAGCCACAGCAGACCGGTCAGCAGAAACAGATGCGGATGGACGGTCGGTTTCATGCAGGCACCACAGATGGTCCGGGCATCACGGTGCCAGAAAATAAAAATGGTTCGTCGGCCCCTTGCCGTGGCCGATGGCCAGCCCGTGCCGGATTGCTTCCGTGAGATAAGTCTTGGCAAGGGGCACCGCCTCTGGCAGGGTGTGCCCCTTCGCCAGTTGCGCCGCGATGGCGGAGGCGAAGGTGCAGCCGGTGCCGTGGGTGTGGGGCGTCTCGATGAATTCCCCCTTGAACACGGTGAAGAACCGTCCGTCGTATAGCAGGTCGGTTCCGCGCTCGGAAAGCAAATGGCCCCCCTTGATCAGCACGTTCTTGCAGCCCAGCGTGTGGAGTGCCTTGGCCGCCTGTCGTGCGTCGGCGAGGGTGGTGATTTTCAGGCCGGATAGTTGTTCCGCTTCGTACACGTTCGGGGTAATGACGAGCGCCAGCGGGATCAACTCAGTCCGCAGCGCCTCCACAGCATCTGGCTTGAGGAGCGCGTGGCCGCTTTTGGAGATCATGACCGGGTCCACGACGAGGGTGGCGATGCGCTGTTGCGCGAGCGCCCTGGCCACGACACGGACGATGTCTGCAGAGGAGAGCATGCCGGTCTTGACCGCAGCGACGTCGAAGTCGTCGAACACGGCGTCCAGTTGCGACGCCACGATCGAGGCGGGCAGTGCGAAGACGTCCGTGACCGCCTCAGTGTTCTGTGCGGTGATGGCCGTCAGCACGGACATGGCGAAGACGCCGTTGGCCGACATCGCCTTGATGTCCGCCTGGATGCCGGCGCCGCCGCCGGAATCCGAGCCGGCAATGGTCAGAACCTGTTTGAGCGTCGTCATGGAGTGTCGTGTAGTAGCGCCGGCTCTTTGAACAGGAAGCGTTCCGCCAGCCGTCCGACAGCATAGCTCAGCGGCATCAGGACCAGCAAATAGATCGGTAGACTGGGACGATCCACGCTGTCAGGCCAGCACGGCGGCGTTCTTCAATTCACGCCAACTATACCAGATGAAAACGCAATGTGCGGTACATATCTTCCCGGGTGTGCTATGCTAAACCCGCGTGTTTGTTCTGTCCGCCGTCGGGCAGGGGGTTTTCAAGCCGAAGGAGGCAGTATTAAACCATTTACGACCGCAGCCGTCGTCGTCTGTTTGCTCGTGGCCGCCCTAGATCTTGTCCGCAGTGCACGGGGCTGGATGGTGATCGTTGGCGAATCCGTCGGGGCTCTCGGTGGGATGTCCATTCCGCTGTGGGTGAGCTATACTGGCGCCGTGCTTCCGGCCGTGCTTGCCGTCATGCTGTGGTTGGAGTCGCGAGAAGATCCCAGGCCCGCAGGAGAGGGACCGTCATTGAGAAGCTCGATGTGGTGGCGGCCGGCGCTCATAAATCATTTCAGATTTCGCACGGTGGCCCTCGTTGTCGCGCTGGGCGCGATTGGCACCGGCGCCGATGCCTTTCCTGTCAGTAAGGCTGCCTGGTCCGACGCGCAATGGGAGCAGCACTGCCGGAACGTCAGGACCAGCTATAATCCCTCCGGGCCTCTCGACATCAAAACTCTGACCGTGAAGCCGGACGACCCGCGGTTCTTGGATTTTCTCTACTGGGTCTGGGCCAACAAAATTATTGAGCACCAGGTGGAGCAGATCGGCGGCACCGAATGGAAGGGGCCGACACACGGTGTCATCTTCCATTGGGCGCCGGGGTCCCGCTGGGAAACCCACACGGTCGTACCCTTCGAGCACGCCATCCATCATATTGCCGACGAGCACAACTGGCGGGACTTGATGTTCAAAGACTTTTTCGAACCATTCGGCCCCGTCGCGGGCGTGAACATCAAGGAACGGCTTTCCTTCGACAAGCCACCTACGTGGGCACAGTTTCTCAAACACATCGGCGGGCCACGCAGCCCCTACTATCGCTATGTGTTCCACCAGGAGAGCACGATTGACCCGGTCAGACGTATCGTGACGCTGGTGGGCGGGCAGGGCGTGGCCTTCGAATACTCCTTTGAGCGTTATCTGGTCGAAATCAAGGAAGTCGTTACAGACTGCAAAGCCTACCAGTTTTTTGAGCTCTACGATCGGTATGGAGCGGGCTTCGCCTCCAAGCCCGGATGGGCCGGGCAGCCTCTTCACAAGCCGTGAACTGAACGTGTGCCCACCGGGGGCTCAGCGAGGGACGAGGTGAGATGACTGCGTCCGGGTGTTCGCCCTGAAAAGCTCTTGGCCTCGCTCTCATTGTTCTTGCCGCGTTACAAAGTTGCGCCTAGTGGTCCGTCGGGCACGATAGGTTTCCTCAAACGGTCACGCAGTCGCGGGCCTGTTGCACGTTGTCCGATGGATCTCTCGAGTAGGAGGCGTTGGCGAACGCGGCCGCAACGATTACATGCGACGCCGGACGGCCGACGGTCCGTCCGAGGCGCAGTACTTCACCAGGCAACTGTTTACCGCCTTCGGCACCCTCGTCGGCGAGGGCCGCGCTGTGGGAAGCCGCTGGCCGATCTATCCGCGCTTAATTTTCAGAAGGACGATCCCGGCCTGTAAGAGCAGCGTCACCGCGTTAGCCAAAATGACCGGTGCCGAATCAATCCAGATTCCGTAGATCAACCACAAGAGCACACCCGTGCTGAACGTGACCAGCATTCCCCACGACAGATCTCCAGTGGATTTCGATTTCCACGCCTTGATCAACTGCGGGATGAAGGCCACGGTGGTCAACGTTCCGGCCAGAAACCCTAATGTCATTGCTCCGTCCATCGATCCAGTCATGTCCTAATCAAGGTCGGCATATTTCTAGGCCGCGAGCATTGCTCCGATCAGTCCTGTTGAGTGACCACATCCTTACTCTTTCTAAGATTGCAGACATCGCGCACGATCTGGAGGGTTGCAATTAGGAGCGTGCTACCCTTAGTGCAGAGCATGTGTTGTGCGCTACTTGAAGCGTAACTCTGGTGATCGGGATGGGAGCGCACAGACGGCAGTATGTACCAACTTGCATTCGCACGAGAGCCTGAAGCCCCCATTCATATGCGCGCGCTCAGCGAGCACGAAAGCGAAACCACGCCTTAATGCTCCAGCACCCGCTGAGTTAGATGGGCCATTCCTCCTCTGAAAATGCCATATCCCAGAACAACCACTCGTAGCGCGAACTGATCACAAACGCTTCTTCCATTCGTGCCCGCTCGGACTTGCTTGCGTCTTTCGCCCACTGATCCACCTTCCTTCTCATCCACGTCTGCACTTCCGCAAACTCTGGTGACGCGTAGAGCATGAGCCAGTTGCGGTAGGGATGGTTCTTGGGCGGCGGGCCTTTCCGTAAGAGATGCTTGCCCACCACGCAGTAGATCCATGCGCAGGGGAGAGCGACGACGGTGATTTCACAAGCTGAGCCGGTTGCAGCGACGGCCAGCATATGTCGTGTGTAGGCGTAGGTGGTCGGCGCCATCGGAACGGAGGTCATCTGTGTTGGCGTCATCTTCCACTGCTGGCCGTAACTTTGGTGGAGACTGCGTTCGACGACGAGGGTTTCTTCCGCCAGTGTGAGGAACTTAAGTGCGGACTCCAAATCCAGCGCTTTTTGCGCGGCGGCGGAAAAGACGCGGGCGAGATCGCCGAGAAACCGCGCGTCCTGGAGGATGTAGTATTTGAATTTCCGCTCCGGCAGCGTGCCGTTGCCAAGTTGTTCGACAAAAGGATGTGTCAGCTGTGCGTCCCAGATCGGCTTGGCAATCTTCTTAAGGTGCTGACTAAACGACATGATGGGTGTAGCTACGCAGTAGGAATGATGAACGATGCAGTAACTGCTCCGACTAGTTTGTTCATCGTTCTAAGTGATTCCCAGGCGGTTGATGCCGTCGAGCGCTGCTGTGCGATAACACTCGGCCAGCGTCGGATAGTTGAAGACGTTGTGGACGAAGAAATCCACCTTGCCGCCGTAGGTGAGGACTGCCTGGCCGATGTGAATGAGCTCGGTGGCGCCCTCGCCAATGATATGAACGCCAAGCAGTTCCAGCGTGTCTCGGTGGAAGATGAGTTTCATGAGACCGTCCAGGTCGCCGAAAATCTGCCCCCGCGCGATTTCTTTGTAGTAGGCGCGGCCAACTTCGTAAGGCACGTTCGCTTTCGACAGTTCTTCCTCGCTCTTGCCGACTGTGGAAATTTCCGGGATTGTGTAAATACCATAGGGCATCATCGTCGGCAGTTTGGATAGTTCGACCTTGAAGGCGTGGCAGGCCGCGCGACGACCTTGCTCCATAGATGTGGAGGAGAGACCGGGAAAACCAATGACGTCGCCCGCTGCATAAATATGCGGGATGTCCGTCTGGTAGAACTCGTTGACCTTGATGAGCCCTGTTTGGTCGGTCGCGATCCCAACCGTGTGTAGATTGAGCGCCTCGACATTGGGGGAGCGGCCCATCGAGAACAACAGCATATCCGTGACGACGGTCTTGTTGCTCTTGAGCCTGGTGACGACGAGACCGCGTTCGTCAGTTTTTACATCCTGTGGCTCCTCGTTGAGTTTGACGGTCACGCCGTTGATCCGCATCTGATAGATGAGCGCCTGAATCACTTCCTGGTCCACGAAACGGAGCAGCTCGTTTCGACGGTCGATCAGCGTGACCTTCACACCAAAGGCGGAGAACATCGTCGCGTACTCGCAGCCGATCACCCCCCCGCCCAGCACGGCCATGGTCTTGGGGATCGTCTCGGCGTCCAAAATGCTGTCCGAGTCGAAGATGGTGGTGTTGTTAAACGCGATGATGGGTTCGTGGCGCGGGCGCGAGCCGGTGGCGATGACGATGAAGTCCGCGCTCAACTGCTCGTCAGAGCCCGGCTCTTTGAGGACGCGGATGGTGTGGGCATCTATAAACGAGCCGGTGCCGCGGACGATCTCCACGTCGTTGCGTTGGAGCTGGTTGGTGATGATGGCCAGCTCGTTTTTGATGACGTGTGCCTTGCGCGCCATGAGGTCGCGCAGCGTAAAGCTTTCCTTGAGCGACTCGGACAGATTGGTGAAGGCGCGGAGTTTGGCGCCGTGGAAATAGTAGATCGCGTCCTTGAGTGTCTTGCTGGGGAGCGTGGCGGTGTTGACGGAGGCGCCCCCGATCCATTCCTTCTCGATGATGGCCACGCGCTTGCGCAGCTTGGCGGCCTGGATCGCCGCCTTCT
The DNA here is from genome assembly GCA_016873435.1 of Nitrospira sp. Lineage (NCBI taxonomy): Bacteria > Pseudomonadati > Nitrospirota > Nitrospiria > Nitrospirales > Nitrospiraceae > Nitrospira > Nitrospira sp. The sequence continues at coordinate 29,812 of VGXF01000012.1, read as the reverse complement.
GGCCCGCAGGGCCGCTACCGAGGACGATAAGATCGTAGTGAGCCATCTGCTAGAGCACCCCCCGAGGCCACCGGAAACGCCATATTCATGGCCTGGCAACTGGGCGGTTATTCCAACTGGACGAGCGTTTCGTCCGGTTTCACGTCATCGCCGTCCTTCACGTAGAGCGCGGCGACGGTGCCAGGGATGGGGGCGGGGACGCGGTTTTCCATTTTCATCGCTTCGATGATCAGCACGGGATCGCCGGTCTTGACGGAGTCACCCTTGGCCACGAGTACCTTGACGACGCGACCGGGCATGGGTGAGGCGATATCGCCAGGCTTCCCGGGTTTAGGACGCTTAGACGAACTTTTTCCGCCGGCACCCGGCGCCTCCGGCGTGCCGGCCAGTACCTCCTGGATTGTCTCGAGCTGCACTTCCTCCAGCTTGTCGTTGATACGAATGTAATAGGGCTTGCGGCCGTCTGCCCTACGGCCGGAGCCCGACACCTGGACGTGGTAGGTCTCGCCGTGGACCGTGATGTTGAATTCGGCCGGAGCGAGATGCAGCTCGCGCGCGGCCCGCGGCCCCGCTTCCTCTAGCGGTACCAGGGCCTCCGGCTTGAGCGCCCCCTTCTCGCGTTGCTCGAAGAATTCCCGCGCGATCGCTGGGAAGAGCGCCAGCGAGACGACGTCTTCCGCCGACGCGGATTTGCCGGACAATTCTGTGACTGCAGCGGGGAGTTCCGGCTGCAGCCGGTCCGCCGGACGTCCCTTCACCGGCTGCTCGTTGCCGATGGCGCGTGCGGCGATCTCCTTGTTCACAGGGCCGGGCGCCTTCCCGTAAAGACCGAGGAAGTAATTTTTGGTCTCAGTCGTGATAACTTTGTAGCGCTCGCCAGTCAGCACGTTGAGCGTGGCCTGCGAGCCCACGATCTGGCTGCTCGGCGTGACCAGCGGCGGGTAGCCCATATCCTTCCGCACGCGCGGGACTTCGTCAAGCACGTCCTTCATCCGATCAAGCGCGTTCTGCTCCACGAGCTGGGCCGCGAGATTAGAGAGCATACCGCCCGGAATCTGCGAGGTGAGAATTTCTGCGTCTACGCCGGTGAAGTTGCTCTCAAACTGGTGATACTTTTTGCGCGCCTGCCGCAAGTGTTCGGCGACCGAGACAAACTTTGGTAAGTGCAGGCCGGTGTCGTAGGGCGTGCCGCGCAGTGCGGCAACGAGGGATTCCGTCGGGGGATGCGAGGTGCCTCCGGAAAGTGGCGACATGGCCGTATCAAGAATATCGAGCCCGCCTAGCACCGCCATGAGCGCGGACATGGAAGCCATACCCGAGGTGTAGTGCGAGTGCAATTGGATCGGCACGGTTACTGCCGCTTTGAGTTTCTTGATCAGCTGGTACGCATCCGCAGGCGCGAGCAGGCCCGCCATGTCCTTGACGCAGAGCGTGTCCGTGCCAAGATCCTCCATGCGCTTAGCCAGATCGACAAAATTGTCCAGTGTGTGGACAGGGCTTGTCGTGTAGCAGATCGTCGCCTGGACGTGCTTGCCCTGGTCCCGTACGCAGCGGACGGCATGTTCGATATTGCGGATATCGTTGAGCGCGTCAAAGATGCGGAAGACGTCGATCCCATTGTGCGCGGCGCGCTCAATGAACCGTTCCACCACGTCGTCGGCGTAGTGGCGGTAGCCCACGATGTTCTGCCCGCGCAGCAGCATCTGAAGTTTTGTATTGGGCATCGCCACCCGGAGCGCGCGCAACCGTTCCCACGGGTCTTCTTTTAAAAACCGCAGGCAGGTATCAAAGGTGGCGCCGCCCCAGACTTCCAGCGACCAGTAGCCGATTGCATCGAGCGCCTGCGCAGCGGGCAGCATGTCCTCGGTGCGCATACGCGTGGCGAGCAGCGACTGGTGGCCATCGCGCAGAGCGACGTCCGTGATCAGCAGTTTCTTCCCAGGCGCGGGCGTGACATCCAGGCCGAGTGTGTCCTTGGCCGCCTTCTTTGTAAGTTTGCGTGTCGCCATATATCCCGCCGTCTGTAGTATGACTGGTGAACGATGAAGTGCCGGTCAGTACGTCATGATTAAGCGCGCATCGCGACTCACAGTCCCTCGTAGGCGGCAATCGAGGCGGAGATCGCCAGTACCAGATCTTCCGGCTCCACATGGTCGTCGTAATTGAACACGTCCGGATGTGTGTCTAGATACGACGTGTCGAACTTGCCAGCGAGGAAGTCCGGCTCCTGCATGATCCGCTCCATGAAAGGAATTGTCGTCTTGAGCCCGCGCAGGACATATTCCTCAAGCGCACGGCGCATGCGGCTGACGGTCTCCTCCCACGTACGGCCGCGGACGGTGAGCTTGGCCAACAGGCCGTCGTAGTAGGGCGGCACGACGTAGTCCTTGTAGACCGCGCCGTCGATGCGGATGCCGATGCCGCCCGGCGAGAGGTAGGCCGTGACCTTGCCGGTGGCAGGGCGAAAATTATTTCGCGGGTCCTCGGCGTTGATGCGGCACTGGATCGCATGGCCCTGCAGCGTGACGTCCTTCTGCGTGATCTCCAGCGGCTTGCCCGCGGCAATCGTGATCTGCGCGCGGACGATATCCACGGCGGTGATCTGCTCAGTGATCGTGTGCTCGACCTGGATGCGCGGATTCATCTCAATAAAATAGTGCTGGCCCGTCTGATCGAGCAGAAATTCCACCGTGCCCGCGTTGTCGTAGTCCACCGCTCTGGCGATCTTCGTGGCGTCCTCGCCCATCTTCGCCCGCAGTTGCGGCGTGAGAACCAGCGACGGAGCAAGTTCAATCAATTTTTGATGGCGACGCTGGATAGAGCAGTCGCGCTCGCCGAGATGGACGATGTGTCCGTACTTGTCCGCAAGAATCTGGAACTCGATGTGATGCGGCCGTTCGATGTATTTTTCGAGAAACACGCTGCCGTCGCCAAAGGCGGCCTGCGCTTCGCGCGACGCAACATCCATGTTCGTGCGCAGTTCCTGATCGGAGCGCGCAACGCGCAGCCCGCGTCCGCCACCGCCCGCGGCGGCTTTGATCATGATCGGGTAGCCCGCAGTTTTTGCGAAGGCCAGTGCGTCATCGACGTTGGTCACGCCCCGCTCCGTGCCCGGGACAATCGGCACACCGACCTGCTGTGCGAGATTGCGCGCTTGAATCTTGTCGCCCATTAACTGGATGGCCTTCGGCGAGGGGCCGATGAACGTGATATCGGAAGCCTGGCAGAGGCGTGCGAAGGCGGCGTTCTCGGAGAGAAAGCCGTAACCCGGGTGGATCGCGTCGGCACTGATACGTTTGGCCAGATCGACGATCTGCGGGCCATCCAGAAAACCCTTCACAGGGCCGGGGCCAACCAGATGGGATTCGTCGGCTTTTTTGACGTAGATGCCCGTGGGATCGGCGTCGGAATAGATGGCGGCGGTGGCGATGTTGAGTTCGCGGCAGGCGCGAATGACGCGCATGGCGATTTCGCCTCGGTTGGCCACGAGAATCTTCTTAAACATCGCGGAGTTTAGCTCCCTCAGAGGTGCGGCCTTAGGCCCAAAAAGTCTGAGTAAGGTAGCACAGGGGATTCGATGGTGTCGAGGGACGGAGCAGAGGGGTGTGAGGCGTACAACGAAAGGCGCCAGAGGAAGCGGCCACTTCCCTTTACGCCGCACCCTGCACGCCTCACCAGCCGACTACTTTGCCAGAACGAGAAAACCCTTAGAGCGGGCGTTGCCGCCGCCAGCCACGACATCGATGAACGACAGTCCGGCTCTGACGTCCGGCACGGTCGCTTCGATGGTTGTCTCATTGACGAACTTGTATTCCACCTTACCGGCGCCGGCGGCGCTGAAGGCCACGCCGCGGAAGCATTCCTTGGTCCCGAAATTCTCGCCTTTGATGATGACCTTCGCGCCGGGCGGGGCTTCGTCCGGTTCGACCTTGTGAATCTTCGGTCGCTTGCTGCGGTCACAGACTGGGTCTTTTTCAATCTTCTGTTCGTCAAAACCCTTGATCGATTCTGTGCCGAACATGGTGAACCCGGCGCCTTCTTCGATCTGGCCTTCCTGTTTTTGGTCCTCGGCCGTGAGCCGGTCGAGCGGCAGCAGCAGTAGGGAGGCGATGATCGCAGCGGAAACGAATGGTCGGTTCATAAGGCCCTCCTGGGGCGGTGCTATTTCTTCTGTTCCAGGGGCGTATAGCCCTCGGTGTCCACGATCTGCTGACCCGCCGGCGAGAGCGCAAAAGTGACAAGCGCATCCACGACCGGGTTCGTCTCGTTCGTGCTCAGGAGCAGCACGGGACGGCGCAGCTTGTAGCGCCCATCCTTGACCGTCGGCTCCTCCGCCTCGACCTTGTCGATTTGCAACACGCGGATCGCCACGCCGGAGGCTACGGCTTCCAGCGCCGTGCCGAGGGATACGAAGGTGGCGGCCGACATCGGCGGTAACGTGCCCACGACGGTCTTGATCGCCTTGTCGTCGGCCTTGACTACCTGAGCGGAGTCTGGAATCTGACCTGTGATGCCGAGTTGCTGCTCAAAGGCGTCGCGGATGTTCCGATTCTTCGGACGGTCTAGCAGGAGCACGAGCGTGTCTGACCCGCCCAGCTCAGCCCATGTTTTGATTTTACCCGAGAAGAGTTGCGCGGCCTGCGCGGTGGTGATTTCCCTGGTGCTGTTGGAGATGTGCGTGACGACGGCGATGCCGTCCCAGCCGATCCGCGCGGCCCTTAGGCCTGCATCCTCTTTGCCGGCCACGACCACCTGTGCCTGGGCGCTTTTCAGGAGGTCGAGCGGTTTGGAGTTGTCGTTCCACTGGATGTCCACGTAGGCACGAGGATGAGCCTTTTCGAAGGCCCGTGCGAGCTTCTCGATCATGATGGATTCGGGACCGTTGCCGGCGATGGTGATGGAGCCCGCCACTTCGCCGAGGACCGGGCGCGGAGCAGACACGAGTACAATGGCCAGGACCGCGAGCGAGAGCAGGCGCATCAGGACGAGCTGTCGCCTCCCGAGCCGGAACCGGAGGGCGGGGTGGGCTTGGGCGGCTGCCGCTTACCCATGAGGGGCGGCAGTTTGCCGAACTTGTCCATCCGCTCGTTGAGCATGTTGTAGGCTTTCATTTCACTGAAACCGGTCTTGTGCGTACCGACAATCTTGGAAGCGAAGCCAGACAAAAGCCGTACGGCCTTCTTGGCCTTGCAGTGGGGGCAGGTGGTGTCTTCGGCGCGGGCGCTCATCGGCTGGACAAGCTCGAACTCGCCGCCGCAGCTCTCGCACCGGTACTCATACATCGGCATGGATCAATTATAGCCGAATTGTCAGGCAGATGCGACCCTTCGACACCTCGACGATTCGGGCAAGCCCTTCGGCAAACTCCGGGCAAGCAGGCTCAGAACAGGTGCTTCGTGAAGCGCGGGGAGGGATTGACCGCAGAGCGGACGGTCGAGTATTGTACGGCGTCCGTCCGCTTGAGAGACGGGTGTTGAAAGGGAGAGCCCATGCCGTTGTTGATTCGTCGGTTCAAGCTAAGCAGTGGGATGATGCAGGAAGAGCGCATTGACGACCCGGACCGGATCGAACGCTATTTCAAGCTGTTCGAGAAGGAGGACGTGAAGAAGCTTGAGACTGGGGCCAAAGTCTTTATCGAAAAAGACGAGTGGCAACTCCTGCCATAAGCCTGCGCCTCGGCGGGCGGCGAGTTTAATTTGGGTGATTTCGGGATGTGGTGATTTTGAGAAAGTTGGGCTGAACGGCACTTCGCCAGCTCGACAAATCATCAACCCAACTTTCCAAACACCCCACCGACTCTTCATGATTTACTGGCTCCACATCGCCCGCCAGAACGATCGGACCACGCTCCATAAGGATCGTTGTCCGGCCGTGCCCACCCATAATATTACGACGGATTTTTGGGAGGGCGGGTGGTTCGAATATCCAGACAAAGACCAGGCCTTGGTCGCCATGGAGCAGTCGGGCACCACCGATCATCGGCGGTGCACTCTCTGTAAACCGTAGTCCTTAATTTTTTGAATTGTGAATGTGAAATGTTGAAGTGGGGAGTTCAGTCACAATTCATCGTGCATCATTCAAAATTTGAGTGATGCCCCGTTTTGCCCTCATCCTGACCACGCTGATCTGGGGTGCGACGTTCCCTGCCACAAAAGCCGCGCTCGCGCAGATTCCGCCGTTCTCGTTCATGTGCCTGCGGTTCGGTTTGGGGACAGTCCTGGCCGTCGGTATCTTTCTGCTGATGGGCGGGCGGTTGAGGGCCGACCGCGATATTCTGCGCATGAGCGGAATCGCGACACTGTTTTTGTTCGCGGGCTACGTTACGCAGACCGTCGGCCTTCAATACACCACCGCATCCAACTCGGCCTTCATCACGGTGCTCTATGTAATTTTCGTGCCGATCTTTTTAAGGCGGTTCCAGGGACGGACCTGGTTCTCCGCCGGGTTGGCCCTGGTCGGGCTCTGGTTTCTGGTCACGCCATCGCTGGACATGAACGTTGGCGATCTCTGGACGCTGGCCTGCGCCGCCGCCTTTGGCGGACACATTGCCTGCATGGAGAGCTATTCACGCCGCGGGGAGGCGGCGCTATTTTTCCTTTGGCAGATGATTTTGGTCACGACCGTGCTGGCCCCGGCTATGCTCATCGAGAGGCCGACATCTGCGCAGCTCCAGCCAAGCGGTGTCTTATTGGTCGGATTGGCCGTGACGGGCGGGCTCGCGACACTGGCCTTTGCGATACAAGTATGGGCGCAACGGGTGCTGCCTGCGCAGCAGGTGGCGCTGGTCTTTTCGCTCGAGCCCGCCTTCGCGGCCTGGTTGTCCTGGTACTTTCTCGGCGAGCAGATGAGTGCGCAGGGCTGGATCGGCAGTGCACTCATTCTGGCTGCGGTCATTATGGGCGGGCTAGCGCCGGGCGACAGGGGCCACGGGGTAGAAGGGTAAAAGGTAAAATGGCGCAGAAATTCGGCAATAGCAGATGGGTCAGGGAGGGCTGGCTGGATAACCGCGTCGAGGGCTGCGTGGTCGGTCGCATCACCTTTGCGGTGATCGGCTCGGTGGATCTCTATCTAAAAGGAAATTTTCGTGGCGAGATCGCCGGCAAGGCGATTCGATTCAGCAATCCCCGGTTCGAAGACGACGACCTGGCCGGCCATGTGATTGGTGATATGGAATCGCCCCAGGTCGGAGAAGTCAATCTCATCTCTTTCGACCCACATCCCAACCTCACACCTCATCCCTACATCGAGTGGTTCTCGGTTCGGAAGAATCACTATCGAATCGAGCTCGAGCCGAAGGACGCCCGGATTTTGTCGGACAGCGAGGCCGCGCAACTGGACCACGAGAGCCAGACGTTGTGTGACGCGCTCAGTTCGCAGGTGCGCTCCACGCGCGACCGCTCCGACTCGGAGTATGTCTAAAGCTTGTTCGGGGTTTGTGGCGCAAACTGCTTCAGGTGCGTAGCCATCATGGTGGCCACGAGCTTCTGGTCGAAGGGCCAGGCGTAGCGGATCGTCGCGTTCGGATGAATCCGTTTCAGGTCGGCAACAATTTCCGGAATCTCGACCTCGGCGTGCGAACCGCCAGCGGTGAACATGGACGAGATCACCGTGATGTCCCTGATGCCGTCCTTGATTAAATCTTCGACGGCTTCCTCAAGCGTCGGCGCACAGAATTCGTTGTAGGCAATGGCGAGCTTGTCGGGCTTCAACAGCAAACGGAGTTGGTCAGCGAGGGATTCCAGGCCAACTTTATACGGATCGTTCTTCGGCGTGCGCGGCCAGCGTCGAATCTGCTGATCCAACTCACGCTCTTCATTCGACATGGGTATGCCGGCGGCGCGCCGCTGTGCTTCCAGTTGCTTGAGCTTCCGTACCAGCTCGTGCGGGCAGTCCTTCGGGACGCCGCCATGTCCGATCAGCACCACTGCGCGCATTAGCGTGCAATCTCCAGTTCGTCTAGCGCTGCAAAGAGATCCGGATGCCTGACAGTATACCGCAAGGCGTCGAGCAATTTTCTATTGCTGATCCGCTTGCCCGGAGTCGGATCCGCGGGCAGCGGTTTCGGCGTACCCCAGCGCGCGGCGGCTGTGTCCATGATCTCCGACCAGCGGCGCGGTGTGCCGTCACTGACATTGTAGGGCTCCCCCGGCTGTCCGCGTTCGAGCACAGTCATAATAATGGCAGCCAGATCGTCGATGTGGATCAGATTGACGAAGCGGTTTGAGTACCCAACACGGCCCTGCCGGATCCAGTCGAGCGGGTTGCGGCCTGGGCCGTAGATGCCGGCCACGCGCAGCACGATCGCCCCATACTGCTCGCGCAGCAGCTCCTCGCTTTGCACACGGGCGATGGAGCGGTCCACCGGAGCGGTTTCCTCCACAATGTCGCCGCGTATGGCCTGCGGCGAGCCGTCATACGCAGATGTGGAGCCGAGCACGACCAGTTGACGCAGGCGCGGGAGGACCTGCTTGCCGAAGGCGCAGGCGGTGTCCGGCGGCACGGGGGGAAAGGTTAGGACCGCATCGGCCTGCGCGGGAAGCGCGCGCCAGGTGCGCTCGTCATGGAAATCGAACCGGAGGCGCTGCTCGGGCGGAATGCCCGTTAAATGGTTCTCCGGGTGGCGGCTGGCGGCGAAGACAATGCGGCCCCCGGCTCGCGCCTGCCGGAACAGCACGCGGCCCGTATAGCCGGTCCCCAGAATGATCAGCGGCGGGTTGGATGAGGTCATGAAGCAGGCAACGTCTGCAGTCCCATCCTATTCTTCAGGCGCAGCAGCGCCGGCATGAGGATACCCCAGACAACGGCCAGAATCAGCAGGCTTGTGACGGAAGGGTTATAAAGATCGATAGCGCCAAGCGATGCGCCAGCATAGTAGCTGGCCGGCCCACCCAGCGCGCCGAGCAGAGCGGCCAATCTCGGCCGTTCAGTCAGCCAGTTGAGGGAGAGAGGTAATGTGCCGGCAAACATCATCCAGAGCGCAGTCAGCCACGGAGGGCAGACCCAGCCGGGCAATGGTGAAGCGTGAAAGGTAATAATGCCGAATGCGCCCAGTGTCGAATCAATCGCCAAGCCCAGGAACCCCACGACGGTGCAGAAACGCAGATAACGGGCAGGGTCCGGTAGGTGCCACAAATGTGAGGCGAGATAAATGATGCAGGCAAGCGGTCCTGCCCAGCCATGATCGGTGGCAGCCCCCAATACGCACGTGAACCAGCCGGCTTGGAAGGTAACAACATTGGCAAGATTTTTCAGCATGTCACGCGGCATGTGTTGTGGATCGGCCTGGCTAATGGCTTGGTCAGCACCAAATGCACGTCACTGATGGCCCGTTCCAGAAACCCGCCTTCGCAGTAGCAGAGATAGAACTCCCACAGGCGGATGAAGGCGTCGGAATAGCCCAGCTCGCGCAGCCGGGCTGTATTGGCGACGAGGTGCGCTCTCCAGCCCCGTAGGGTCGGCGGGTAATGAGCCCCGATGTCCTCCAGCCCGAAGAGCCGTAGCTCGGAAGCCCGCGCGATGGACTGGCACAGGGCTGTGACGGAGGGGATACAGCTGCCCGGGAAGATAAACCGCTGGATGAAATCCACGGAGCGCCTCGCGCGGTCATACTGGCGGTCATCGATTGTGATGGCCTGGATGAGCACCCGGCCGTCCGGTTTCAGTAGGTCGCTGCAGCAGGCGAAATAGGTATCGTAGTACGCGTGGCCGACCGCCTCGATCATCTCGATGGAGACAATCTTGTCAAACTGCAGGCCCAGCCCCCGTAGGTCGCGGTAGTCCCGCTGGATCACCGTAATACGGTCCGAGAGCCCCGCCTCGGCGATCCGCCGCACAGCCAGGTCGTACTGCTGCTGCGAGATGGTTGTCGTGGTCACCCGACAGCCGTAGCGGGCGGCAGCATGAATGGCGAAGCCGCCCCAGCCCGTCCCGATCTCGAGCAGATGATCTGTTGGTAAAAGATCGAGCTTACGGCAGATGAGATCGTTTTTTGCAATGGAGGCGTCGCGGAGGGGAACATCTGGCCGTTCGAAGATGGCGCAGGAATACATCATTGTGTCGTCCAGGACGAGCGAGAAGAAATCGTTGCCGAGGTCGTAATGCGCAGCGATGTTGCGCCGGCTACCCGATTTTGTGTTGCGGTTTACCCAGTGCCCCAGCTTGCGCAGGGGGGCCGTCAACCGGGCCAGACCAGTTTCCATCTCGTCCATCACGTTCCGGTTGGCCACAAAGATCCGGACGAGGGCCGTGAGGTCGTCGCAGAGCCAGAGCCCGAGCATGTAGGTCTCGCCGGCGCCGATGCTCCCGCCGAAGGCGATGTCGCCATAGCACGAGGGATCAAGGATTGTGATTGTGGCGCAGTGCGATGTACTGGCGGAGGGGGCGCCAAAGGTCAATGGCGCATCGCCCTCGATGATGGTGAGGCGTCCCTGTCGCAGGCCGCGAAGTCTGGCATGGACTGCAGCGCGCGCCAGCCGGTCGAACCAGCCCGGTGCGGCCGTTCGCGCGGACCGGGATGCCGTGGTCGTGGACGAACGGCTCATGCTTTTCCCGGCGCCGTTGCCGTGGGCGCCGCTTTCTTTTTCCAAGGATGGCCGTAGACAGGACATCGTTTGAGCCAGAGGGACAGGGCCTGCCAGTGGATGCCCGCGATGACCTGGAGGGTCATCAGGGGATACCGCAGCAGTACTCGGGCAAGGGCGACGGTGCTGAGCTCGCGGCGGGCCAGGGCCATCGTCGCGTCAAAAAACTTACCTGTCCCGTTGAGGTTGTCCATGTGCACGGCGAGCTGCGCGCGCGGCTCGATGAACCGCCAGTCATAGCGGACATCCATGTCCATAAAGGGCGAGACGTGGAACTGCTTGTCGAACCGGAAGCGCTTGTGTGTCCCGTGTCCTTCGTTGCGGGTTTGATCGAGGACGTAGCAGTGCTGCTCGCCCCAAGGCGTGTTGTGCACTTCGGCGACGATCGTATCCACCTGTTGGGCGGTTGTATCAAAGCAGTAATAGAAACTGACGGGGTTGAAGCAGTAGCCAAAGTAGCGCAGGTGGGTGAGCAGGCGGATGGGGCCGCGCGGGCGCACCCCGGTGCGTTCCTCGACCAGGTCGCGGATCGCCTGTGCGAGCGGGATGCCCGGATTGCCGTAATGGTCCTTGCGGCGAAACCAGGCCAGGTTGAACCGTCGGTCCGACCAAAACCAGTGCCGATCAAAGAGCGTCGGCAATTCGTCCAGGTCCAGATACATCATGAAGATCTTATATTGGAACGAGTGCCGCGCGGGGGCAAAGCGGCGGTGCCGGACCAGGCCTTCGTAGATGCCGCTCTTCACGAGTCCAAGCCCTTCCCGAAGTGTCCGCAGACGGCCAAGGCGCTCTTCACGCCATCCTCGTGGAAGCCATAGTTCCAATAGGCGCCGCAATAATAGGTACGCTGCACGCCGTTGATCTCCGCGTGCCGCCGTTGCGCGGCCACCGCTTCGCGCGTGTAGACCGGGTGATGGTAGGTGATCCGCTTGATGATGGCTGCCGGATCGATGGCCTCTGATCGATTCAGGGTCACGCAAAATTCGCGGGGCGCACGAAGGTTCTGCAAGGTGTTCATGTGATAGGTTACGGCGACCCGGTTAGCCAGTTTGTTGGAGAGGTGATAGTTCCAACTGGCCCAGGCCAGACGACGCTTTGGCAGCAGGGATCGGTCCATGTGCAACACTGCCTCGTTGGCCTGAAAGCGGATGGCCCCGAGAATGTCGCGCTCCGCGCCGGTTGGGTCAGCCAGCAGCGCCAGGGCCTGATCGCTGTGGGTGGCCATGATGACCTGATCGAACCGCTCCCGGCCGTCCGCCGTCCCGACGGCCACATGGTCGGGAAATCGTCGAATGGAACGGACGGGACAGCACAGGCGAATGCGCGAACGGTAAGGCCGGGTCAGTGCCTCCACGTATTGTTTGGAGCCACCCTGGACGACGCGCCATTGGGGACGGTTGTCGACGCTGAGCATGCCGTGGTTGTCAAAAAAGCGGACGAAGTAGCGGGCGGGAAAATTCCCCATTTGGACGGGATCGGTGGACCAGATGGCGGCCCCCATCGGGATGATGTAGTGCTCTCTAAATTCCGCCGAATAGCGATTGGCGGTCAGGTACTCGTGCAGGGTCGTCGTGTCGTCGCCGGCGTCGAGCAGCGCCCGCGCCTCACGGTTAAATCTCAGGATGTCGGTGATCATCCGGTAAAATGACGGGCGAAGTAGATTGCGCCGCTGCGCAAAGAGTGTATTGAGGGTCGTGCCGTTGTATTCCAGTCCGCTCGCGTCGTCTTTGACGCTAAAGCTCATGGTGCTGGGTTGGGAGGCGATACCGAGTTTGGCCAGGAGCGCGACGAAATGGGGATAGGTCCAGTCGTTGTAGACGATGAAACCGGTATCCACGGCGTAGGTCGAGCCGTCCTGCTCAACGTCAATCGTGTTGGTGTGGCCGCCGATGTAATCGTTCGCCTCAAAGACCGTGATCTCGTGCTCCTGGTGAAGCAGGTAGGCCGCAACCATTCCCGCAATGCCAGTGCCGACGACGGCAATCTTCATGCTGACTTGACCATTTTCGAGCCGACAGCCGTGTAAAGCCGGCTGGGCAGGAGGGCCAGCAGCTTAAATGCCAGGCTGAAGCGCTTGGGAAAATGAATCTCATGCGTCTGTGCGGCGATGCCGTCAGCGATATAGCGTGCGGCGAGATCCGCGCTGATGGCGAAGGGCATGGGAAAATCGTTGCGATCCGTGAGCGGGGTTTCCACAAACCCCGGGCAGATGATCGAGACTGGAATGTGGTCCTGCACGAGGTCAATGCGCAGCGATTCGAGCATGTGCTTGATGGCCGCCTTGGAAGCGCCGTAGGCCTCCGCGCGGGGCAGGCCGCCATAGGCCACAGTGCTGCTCATACCGACAAGGTGCGGATGCGCCGAACGCCGCAGCAACGGTAGAGCCGCTTCGATGCCATAGACCATGCCTAAGAAGTTGGTTTGCAGGACCCGTTCAAACATCGCGCTGTCAAAGCGGGCGACGTCCACATACTCGCAGGTGCCGGCGTTGAAGAAGGCAATATCCAGTCCGCCCACTTCCTGCTGGATCGTCTGAGCCGCGGCCAACGTGGCCTGGCGGTCGGTCACATCCAGTGACAGCGAGTGCACGCGGCCGCTGCCGGCGTCCCTCGCCAACTGCTTCAGACCGTCCTGACTGCGGGCGGACGCGATGATGATCGCCCCGCGTCGGTCCAACTCAAGTGCCACGGCGCGTCCAATGCCGCTCGAGGCGCCGGTGATCCAGATACGTCGGTCTGTGAAATAGGACCGGTTCATCAGAGGCGACCCTTGATGGCCCGTATGAGCCCGCCCACGACCGGCAACCGCTCATACAGAAACTCGCCGGCATCAAAATAGTCGCGATGGTACGTCACCTTGTCGGTAAACCGGATGTGCGAGGCCCCGGGTAGATGGATCGTCTCTCCCTTTGAAATCCTTGCATGCTCCAGGTGCATGGTCCAGGTCAGCATGGCCGTCCCGCGCTGCACGACCTGTTCCTCGAACGTGAAGGTGCAGCGGATGACGCCTTCGTATTGCCGCAAGAAGTAGGCCCGTAGGGCCGTCAGTCCCGCGATGTGGTGAAACGGATCAGCGAACACGACGTTGCTGGCATAAAGATTATCAAGTAGAGCCATATTCGCGCTGGTCAGACTGTTGAAGGTAGATTTGAACAATTCCACCTGCTGGCTCATGCAGTCACCTCCGATCCAGTTTCATCTCGTCGCACACGCGTGGGTACGGTCTTGAGGTCCCAGATCAGACCCAGCCACGACATGATCACCAGCCCATAATAGGTCAGGTCAATCTCCCACCAATAGAATCCCTGGCGAGCGGAGGCCGGATAGTGGTGGTGGTTGTTGTGCCAGCCTTCACCGAACGTGAGCAGCGCTAGCCAGGGATTGTTCCGACTGTCGTCGGGCGTCTCGTACCGCCGTGAGCCAAACCGGTGGGCCAGCGAGTTAATCGTATTCGTGCCGTGGAAGAGCGCAACCGTCGACACGAAAAAGCCCCAGATCAGCAACTGCGCGCCGCTGGTGCCCAGGTGCGGAGCGCGGATGGCCAGCCAGGCACCAAGGGCGTAAAGCCCAACTGCTAAAGCGACGGGCACTGCAACGTCGAACCGGTCCAGAAAGCGCAGCTCGGGATAGAGATCGAGGTCGGGTACTAGCCTCCGCTTCGTCACGAAATTCGGGCGCGAGGTGATCCATCCCATGTGGCTCCACAGCAGGCCGTGCTGGTGCGGCGAGTGGATGTCGGCTGCTTGGTCGGAATGGCGGTGATGGTGCCGGTGATGCGCCGCCCACCAGAGCGGACCCCGCTGAACGGCGGAAGCCCCGAGGATCGCAAAGGCAAGCTGGCACCAGCGGGAGGTTTTGAAGGCTCGGTGGGAAAAAAACCGGTGGTAAAAACCGGTGATGGCGAACATGCGGGCAGCGTAGAGCGCGGCGGCAGTTCCAACGGCCGTCCAACTCCAGCCCACCCAGATCACCCCCAGGCACATCAGGTGTAGGACGACGAAGGGAACGACGCGGCTCCAGTCCACCTGCTGGGGATCGGTCTCACGAATATCTTCTACGCCGGCCCAGGCGTCGAACCAACGCACGAGCGAGACGAGAACGTCGTGCGATTTCGGCGAGGTAGCTCGGTTTGGGGGCAATGGCATCATGGCGTCTTCAATAACTGTGATTTGAGCGACTCGCTGATCGGTTTGGGACCCAGCCAGATGGCAAAATAGGCCGCCGCAAAGTCGGCACCTTCAACCGTTCCCAGCGGCGTTCCATTCAGGGCTAATTCCGTGCCAACCCCCGGCAGGTAGGTGAGGGCATAGCGGTCGCCGGGCTTGATATCTCTGTACAGCGCGTGGAGCCGGTCGATCTTTGGGCGCAGTGCGGCGATATTGGCGGCGGGAACATTGTCCGGCAAGACTTGATCCGCGGCCGTCGTGAAGTCGCCGGCCTTGATGCTCTGGAAATAGGACAGTTCCAGCCGTTTTGGTACATCGGCCAGTACCCTATCCGCCGGGATGCCATCGCCCACATACAATGCGGTCACATACACCTTCAAGAAAAGATAGCGAGCGAGGCCAAGGTTTTTCAAGACCAGCGCCGCCGGACCGGCCTGCGTACGGTCGGCGAAATGGACGCCCTCGATCTCCGCGGCGCGGGGGAGTGCGGGAACAGCCAGCCCCGCCAGGACCAGCGCCGAGATTACCGCATATCGCGCAGGCCGATGTGCCATGGTTCCTGTCTTACCCTCGCCGTTCATACATGGTTGCGCAGCATGAGTTCCTTGGGATGGGGATTCAGATAGACCTGCTGCTGCAGGTACTCGATGCCGAACCGATTCACGTAATGCTTGATCAGCGTGATTGGCACGATCAGGGGCGTCAGTCTCCTGTGATAGTCGTCGATGACTTCCAGTAGTTCGCGCCGTTCCGCCACCTCCAGCTTGTCGGTCAAATGGCCGATGAGGTGATGCAGAACGTCAGTGTGTTTCCGGACCGTGGCCTTGACGTCCAGTGCTTTCATGAATTGCACTCCGTAACGGCAGGCTAGGTCAGTGGGAATGTACTGCTTGGCACTGGCGACCAGCCGTCCGAGCGTTTCGTAGTGCGGCCGGCTGTGCGCCAGCAAGAGATACTTGTGGGCGGTGTGAAAGGCCACAACAGCCCCACGCGTCACGCGGCTGGCTGTGAGGTCGCGCCATCGACGGTAGCAGAACATTCGTACGATGAAGTTCTCGCGCAGCACGGAATCATTGAGCCGGCCTTCCTCCTCAACCGGGATGAGCGGGAATCGTTCCATGAACGCCCGTGCGAACAGCCCAACACCGTTTCGCGCCGGTATGCCGTGCGGATCGTAGAGGCGGACCCGCTCGATCCCGCAACTCGGTGAATCTTTCTTGAACACGTAGCCGGAGAGATCTAGGGCCTCGAGGTTGTGCACGCGCTGTTCAGAAAAGCGTGTCATGGTCTGTGTGTGGTCCGTGCCGTGCTTGATCGTGATGAGGCGCGGCCCTTCTTCGTGGACGACGAGCCGCATGGCTTCGCGGGGGGTCCCCAGCCCGGCTTCGACTTCCGGACATACCGGCACCCAGTCGACAAACTGGCCGAGTACGTCAGTGAGAAACGCATCCCGCTTGTGTCCGCCATCGAAACGGACGTGGTCCCCTAAGAGACAGCGACTGATCCCAAGGCGTAGCTTTGTCTTGTCGACCATAGGGGGGCCAGCGCTGGAGACGGAATCGGGAGTCAAGGCGGGGCTACCGGTGGGTTCCAAGCAGGTATTCGTTGCGAGCGCGGGCATGATCCACAACGGGCCTGGGGTAATCGTGGTCAAGTCGGCAGTTGTACCGGTCCTGGTCGTCGGCGGACATGATCTCCGGCTGGTGGATCAGTTTGGTCGGCAGCGATCGCAACTCCGGCACGTGGGTGCGGATGTAGTCGCCATCGGGATCAAATTTTTTCGCCTGAAGCGTGGGATTGAAGATCCGGTAGCTAGGCATGGCGTCGGTGCCGGTGGAGGCACACCATTGCCAGTTGCCGTTGTTGGCCGCCAGGTCGGCGTCGAGCAAATGCTTCATGAAATACCGTTCGCCCTGCCGCCAATCGAGCCGCAGGTCTTTCACGAGAAACGACGCGACGACCATACGCACGCGGTTGTGCATCCAGCCGGTTCGGTTTAATTGCCGCATGCCGGCATCCACGAGCGGGAACCCGGTGCGGCCCTCCTGCCAGGCTTTGAGCAACCGGGCATCTTTGCGCGGCCGCGGCGCGTCCGTATTGGGGCGGAACGAACGGTTGGCCACGCGCGGGAACGACGCCACAATCTGCTGGAAAAAATCCCGCCAGACCAGTTCGTCCACCCAGGTCCTGATGCCAGTCCTCCAAGTGGCGTCGCGAGCAGCCCCTACAGCCAGCGCGGTATGTACCGCGCTCTTGGCTGAAAGCGTGCCGAACCGAAAGTGTGGCGAGAGCGTTGACGTGCCGTCCATGGCAGGACGGTTGCGCCCGATCGCATAGTCCTTGATCGGGCCGTTGAGAAACCACCTCAGCCGGCGCCGGGCCGCGGTCTCGCCGGCAGAAAAAGACGGTGGCAACAGGGCGTAGCCCAGTTCATCAGGTGTCGGCAGCTCGAGCAGGGTCTTGATGCCGGGCCGGGCCCGCCGCGCGGGTGGCGGAAGGACAGCTGGAGCCGCCGCGTGCCACTGCGCCCACCATCGTGTGCGATAGGCGCCGTAGCGCTGCAGGGGTGTACCGGCGCCGGAGAGAATCTCGCCGGCTTCGAACACGACGTGATCCTTGAAGGTGCGGGCGGGGATTCGAAAGGCTGCGAGTGCCTGAGTGACCGCCTGGTCGCGCTCGACGGCGGAGGGTTCGTAATCCCGGTTCCAGTACACGACATCAACCCGCGCATCGCGCGCCATCTTTACGACTGCCTCGACCGGATCGCCCCGTCGCCAGGTGAGCCGCAACCCGCGTGCGTCCAACTCATCACCGAGCTCCTTCAGGCACCCCAGCAAGAAATTCACGCAGGGCGCACCAAACGTCTGCGACTGCAGCAGCGGGGCGTCAAACACGAACAGCGGGAGCACCTCCTTACACTCGGCCAGGGCGGTGGTCAGCGCCGGATGGTCGTGCACGCGCAAATCCCTTCGAAACCAGACGAGACCGCGCATCAGCAGGACTTCCTGAACGGCGATAGGCGTTTATCCGAGAGGAGTGGAGGGCCGTCAAATACCGCGCGCCGCCAGACCAGATAGCCGATGAAGGCGAGCGTCGTCAGTATGAACGAGGACCGGATGACGCTAAATCCGAGCACATACTGGTTGAGACATTCGCTGGCGATGCCGAACCCGGCATAGGCCAGGCTCAGGCCCCAGGCCCAAGGCCGGAGGAACAGGAAACCGTACCCGATCAGAAAATGCACAATGGGCGACTGGAGTTTAACCAGGTAGCCGGCCGTGCCGGACAGCGAGGTGCCGAAAATTTTCAGCGCGTAGTCGGGATACCAGGCGATGATCACCATGTCCATCGTGCCGACGATCAGAAAGAGGCCTCCCAAGGTCTTGATGTCTCGTCCGGATGGCTGGTGTTGTGGGGTTGTCATGCAAAAGTCGTTTCCTGTGCGCAGACGGCTATCAGCCGGAGTGCCGGTGGCGCGGGGGGCATCATCCAGCAATACGGAAGTTGTCCCATCCAGGCGTTGGAAGAAACGTCGTTGCCGAGCATCATAAGAATAAGCAGCTCGCCCTAGCGGGGGCAGGCCCGCGCAGCGCCGGAGCACGGCGTGCCGGATTCCGGTTGCATTTCCGGTCGGTTGTCGTCCCCCGTGTCGGCCGACAGGAAAGCTCGACGAGGTGTTGCGTCAGTCCGGCGTTCACCAATTCCAACTTTCAGGTGTGCTGGTCCACCAGCGATCAGGATGGGCGGTACGCCAGGCAGCCTGCTGCTGCCACAGCCGCTCAGCCAAAGCCTTGTCCAGCTTAATAGCCATCGCCGCGCTCAAATCGGATTGCTGTCGGACGCTGGTCTGGATCATTTCCTTGGCCATGCGTGCAAGGCCGCCAGGCGGGTCTACCAAGTCCTCCGGATTCCGGAAGGCCAGATTGATATAGACGCGGTCCACAGCGCCCCATTGCTCCGTGCTCGCGAGGTACTCTAGGTAGCCGTCGATCGCCTGATAAACATAAGTTAGGTAGATGTAGCTTTCCGCGGAGGGCGACTCGTCCACGACTTTCTGCGCAGCTTCCAGCGCACGCCGATAATCGCCGGCCGACAGGAAAATTCTAGCTCGGCTCAGATAGGGGCGCACCTGTTCCGTGGAGGCTTGAGCCGGGGTGCCAATCAAGGTCCACGCGCCCGCAAGCGTTAGCAGGGCAGTCATCAGGCCCGCCACAATAACCGCCGGGCGCTGTGGCGGTCCACCGCGGTGTTTGTCCGTAGGCATCATGGACTCCTCCGTTCACTGGCAGGGTCGTGCCAGTGTAACACATGCTGCGCGTCTCAGTGATCCTCTGATATGAGCCCCCTGCGATCTTGGCAGGGGAGCCTGGCCCATCCGGCAAGGTCTGTTAAAGGGCCAGAGGGCCCCGCCGGCAGAGGCGCCCAAGGGGTGTCATGTGTTTGCCGGACGGGTGCCCTGCGCCCGGTTTTCTGTGGCTGCCGCCGATCGTCCAGTTATACCTGCAGTCGCCAGAGCCGCTGCGCCAACAATGTGTGTTGCTTCTCAACCGCTCATGGGGCTATCCCGCGGCGCGCATCGGCATCGGCTCTGGACCAGCGGCACGAACAATTTGTTCCAAGGCCTGTCTTAACGCGGGATACTGGAACACGAATCCTGTCTGCTGCGCCACCAGAGGGGCAACCCGCTGCCCCGTTGTCATGAGAGTGGACAATTCCCCCAGCACGAATCGGAGGGCAAATAGCGGCACGGGCAGCATGTTGGGTCGCTGCAATACTTGGCCGATCGTGCGACAGAATTCCGTCATGGTCACCGCGCCCGGTGAAGCAGCATTCACTGGGCCGGATATGGCAGGCGTTGTCAGTGTCCAGTGGATGAGTGCAATCAGGTCTTGCCGGTGGATCCAGGAAACCCACTGGGTGCCGGGCTGTATCGGTCCGCCAAGAAACAGGCGAAACGGCAGCAGTATGCGGGGCAGGGCGCCCCCGTCCTCGGCAAGCACCATACCGAAACGTGGAAGGACAACACGGATGCCAAAGGCGGCGGCCTGTAGGGCTTCGTATTCCCAGTCCTTTGCAAGCTCTGCTAGGAATCCCGAGCCGGCTGGAGAGCGTTCGGTCACGATCTGGTCGTCGCAGGGTCCGTAAATCCCAATCCCGGAAGCATTTACAAGGATGCCCGGTTTATTCCGGCAACGACTCATCGCTTGCACTAGCAGCCGCGTGGTGCCGATTCGGCTCGTACGCAGCGTGTGCTTTCGTGCGCTGGACCATCGCGCCTTCGCGATCGGTTCGCCGGCAAGATTTACGACAGCGTCCGCGCCTTCGAGCGCGCGTTCCCATGAGCCGGGCTGCGCACCATCCCACCCAACAGTTACGGCCGCGGAGGCTCGAGTGTGCTTGGCTTCACGAGATGGAGTCCGTGACAGGACGGTCACTTGATGGCCAGTGGTTGCCAGGGTACGACAGAGCGCACGGCCGATGAATCCTGTTCCGCCTGCGACCACGATGCGCATGGCTCCTCAGGCGCCTCCGTGACTAGCCCGGGCCACGGA
The DNA here is from genome assembly GCA_016873435.1 of Nitrospira sp. Lineage (NCBI taxonomy): Bacteria > Pseudomonadati > Nitrospirota > Nitrospiria > Nitrospirales > Nitrospiraceae > Nitrospira > Nitrospira sp. The sequence continues at coordinate 9,515 of VGXF01000012.1, read as the reverse complement.
CGCAGCGAAAGCCGGTGCCGTGCGTCCGAAGCGCAAAGCCACCCCGGCCGCGAGAGGGCGCTGTGATATCCGCCTGTGGGCTCCGCCAGGATCCTCCACGGATGACCTTCAGGACAGCGTTTTCCGGTCCCGTGGGATTGCGGTCGGGTGCCTGCTTGTAATAGTCCTGCGCATACCAGTCCCGGATCCACTCGCGGGCGTTGCCAGCCATGTCGTGCACGCCGTACGGTGACTGGCCGCCCGGCGTTGTTCCAACGGGGCGCAAAGCCTTTCCATCGTTCCATTCCTGGTCGTAGTTCACGCGATTGCCGGTAGGAGGCTCGTTGCCCCAGGGAAAGCGGCGGCCGTCCGTACCACGGGCCGCCTTTTCCCATTCTGCCTCGGTCGGCAGCCGCTTGCCAGCCCACTGGCAGTAGTCAGCGGCGTCGTGCCAGTTCACCTGGACAACTGGCAGGTCCTCAATGCCCTTGGCGGACGTCAGCGAGCCCTCTCCGTACGGATTCGGGGGGGGGCGATGACCGGTGGCTTCGAGGAAGGCCAGAAACCTGGCGTTAGTGACTTCAACGGAGTCGATGGCAAAGGCGTCCACATGCACGGTGCGTTGCGGCCACTCGTCCGCGCGTCCCTGCCCTTCAGAGCTTCCCATGAGAAAAGGCCCGGCGGGCACAACCACCATGGACACGGCATCATGTTCCTCAGGCCCACGCGCCTCCAGAGCGGGGAGGGATATCAGGAGCGCGCCGGCTGCGATCGCGCAGCACAGTATTCTCAGCGAACACCACGTCATTTTTTCTGCTCCTGACTTGCAGTGATAGCTCGTGCGGTCAGTTTGTGAATGCGGTTCAGAATTGACTCCAAGGCGCTCTGGTCATCGACATTGGCCGCCTCGCGTGCCTTGACGAGCAAGCCGCGCGATTCGTGCAGGGCTTGCTCCACATCCGTCTGGATAGCCGGGGAGGAGAGGGTGCCTCCAAGCGCGGCCTTGTGAAAGACTTCCCAGGCATGGTCCACTTCGTGTTGGGCGTCGTGGACTTTCTGGATGGCCTCAAAATGAAGCGTCTTGTCGGGCTTGAGAACCGGGTCAGCGAATGCCGACGGTGCCAGGCAAAAAAGCCCTGCGCCAAGGCACACCACTCCCACGGCCAGTCTGTATATTGTGAGCGTGTGCACGGCGTCACTCCTAACAGCTAGGCGCCTTACTTAGATCCACTGGCGGTTTTCCTGATCTGCTCGCGGAGCTGTAGCAGGTCCTCATTCGTAGGATCCAGCTTCAGGCCTTCTGCCAAGGACTGGCCGGCGGCCGCATAGTCTTCCTTCCCCATGCTGACCAAGGTGCGCACGTGTGCCTCCCGCACCTGCTGGTCAATCTCCTGGGGCGCGTTCTGCGCGCAGCGAACTCCGAGCCCGACCCCATAGCTGTTGTTCATCTGGTCATTCCAAAAGCGATGCGTCGTGGTGACGCTGCCCTGGGGGGCAATCCAGGATCCACCGCGAATCACGCGCTTTTCGCCGGTTGCCAGGCGGTCGATATATGTCCCTGTTGCCCCAATATAGGCGCCCTTCTCCGGCCCTTTCGGATTGGCCATTGCGGTCATACTGGGCAGATAATCAGTATGATACCAGTCCGCCACCCACTCAAACACGTTACCGGCCATATGCCGGGCGCCGTAAAAACTTTCGCCTTCAGGCAGCGAGTCTACGGGCAGGGTGCTCGTGAGCTGTTTCCCGTAGTTCGCCTTCGCCGCGTCAAAAGTGTCGCCCCAAGGATACCGGTACCCTTTGGGCCCACGGGCCGCCTTTTCCCACTCGGCTTCCGTAGGCAGCCGCTTGCCTTTCCACTCACAGAAGGCCTTGGCATCGTTATAGTTCACGCCAACCACCGGCTGCTCCGGCCTGTTCAAGCGCGGGTCATCCCAATAGGCTGGGGCAGGGTGGCCCGTGGCCTTTAAGAATGCACCAAACAGGGCATTGGAGGTCTCAAACTTGTCGAAGAAATATGAATCCAGAACAACCGTGTGCGCAGGCCCCTCGTCAAAAAAGGCCTCGGCCGACCACGAGCGTTTGGTCAGCCGCTCGCGGGCGGTCATCGGCTTAGCCGCGACTGCTTTGGACGGCGGTCGGTCCATGCCCATGGTGAATGAGCCCCAGGGCACATAGACCATATCAGTAGGCACTGACACGGCAGGGCTCTCGGGCGCCTTCTGTGACGGCGAAATCAGCTGACGTTCTTGCGGTCCCGCGGCCGATGCCACGGTTGTAAGCATCAGGATTGCCCCCATCGCTCCGGTCAACGCCATTGTCCTATACGAAGCTGTACGCATGAGTGTCCCCTTAATTAATTGTGAAGGCGGGGGGGCAGCGCTCCTGCCCCACGGGATCCCGCTACTTCTTTTTGTCAGTGTTTTTCTTGATCAGTTCGCGCAAATCCTTATACTCACGGACTTTTGGATCGAGCTTAATGGCCTTGTCGATCAGCGCTGTGGCCTCCGCTTGCTTCTCTGCCCCCATGGCGATTAGCGCCTCCATGTAGGCTTCGCGGGCTTCCACCTTGGGATTCACCACCGCCTTGGAATTCACCACCGCTTTGGGATTCACCGCGGAGCCGGCATTCGTTGGCGCGCTGACTTTGTCACTAGCCGTGCGGGGGCCTTCCGAGACCGCGCAACGGAATCCAAGTCCGACGCCATAGGAGTTGTTGTCGGGCTGGTTCCAAAAGCGATGGCTGGTATGCAGTGACGTTTCCGGCGCAAGCCAGGATCCGCCGCGCAGGGCCCGGACCGGCCCCTGCTTGGCGAAATCGAGTCCGATGTCGGGTCCCGTTGGATTGAGCGCCGGGCTCTTTTTGTAGTAGTCGGGTGCGTACCAGTCTGATACCCACTCGAATACGTTGCCAGCCATGTTGTAGACGCCAAATCCGCTGGCGCCTTCGGGGTGGGCATCAACCGGTGACGTTTTCCCAATCCGTTGGCCGTAGTTTACCTTTTTCGCATCGAACGAGTGCCCCCACGGATAATGGTAGTCGCCCTTGGGGCCCTTGGCAACGTGTTCCCACTCGGCTTCCGTTGGCAGGCGCAGGCCATTGGACTCGCAATAGGCTTTGGCGTCGTACCAGTTCACGCCGACCACTGGCTGTTCCGGCTTGTTGAGGCGAGGATCATCCCAGTAGGCTGGAGCCGGATGGTTCTTGGCCTTCATGAACTCCCCGTATTGCTTGTTGGATACCTCGAATTTGTCGATCTTATAGGCGTCCAGCACAACCTGATGGGGCGGTTCATCCGCATGATCGAGGCTGCCCATCGTGAATTCCCCACTTGGGATGAGTACCATCTGCCGGTTCCCGGATCCTGTCTGGGCGTACCCGGGCGGGTAGCCTCCAAACGTCACCAGCATGGTCGCCAATGCTGCCATGATGATAGGTGTCTGCTTCATGCGCGCGTCCCCCTTAGTTAAATGCACCCGCTGTGATCGGCGGGGTTGGTTGTGAAATTAGTCAATGCTGCCTTGTTTCCGTTGCGTCACGGTACACTATGTCGGCCGCCTGGCATCGGGCGGCGTAGGCCAAAGCCCGTCGAGCAGGATGACAGCACCGAGCACGTCGCTGCCCCGCATGCCCAGTTGGCTCTTGCCCTTGAACTGGTCGGAGACGACCTTGCGGTTGAAATGATCGTGCGTGCCGGTGCGGTCCGTGACGGCTACGACCGCATCGGGCAGAGTTTGCCGCATGCAGCTGGTGAGAACTTCGCTCGTGATCACTGGGACTGGCCTTAGCTCCCCTAATCGGAAGAATATCGCAGCTGCGCGCGATTCCGCAACTGGGTGCTACGCCTCTCCCCGGCGATCGTAGAGAAGGGTGACATCCAAATTCGAGGGCCGAGTGTAGATCATACTGTCCAATGTGTCAATGATGACCCTCTGAATAACGAGATGAAATAGTAACGGTTTTAGTCAGAAGGGCGCTTAAAAAGTTCTCAGTAAGTCACCTCTTCTTCAGTCGTGCGTACGCCTCGCACCCTGCCTCGTCCTTCATACCGCACGCTTTTCCGTAATAGTTGAGGGCCTCGGGGGTGCTTTGTTTCACGCCTTCGCCGTGCTCATACGCCACACCCAGATTGGAACACCCTTCCGCATATCCCCCGTCACACGCTTTACGAAAGAACGCTGCTGCTTGAGTAAAGTCTTGTGTGACGCCTTCGCCGTGTTCATACCTCTCACCAAGAACCGCACACGCTAACCCTTCACCTTTGTCGCATTGCGCTCTGTATGTTTTGACTTGCTGAGACTCGTCTGCCAACGCGAGACGAGGAAGCGCACCCGCAGTGACTAGAGTGCTCACGAGAAGCAGGCAGCCAAGATTCATAGATAAACCTCCGAGACGAGACTAGGAGAGCACGAGCAGGGGCAAGTATACAAGAAGCTAAGCAGTCTGTCCTAATGCCTTATACAACGCGCCGCAAGATCGCGCCGCTAACTGAAGAAGAAAAGCGGTTGGACTACATCAACAACGGCGTCGCCCGTTTAGCGATTCAAAATCTGAGGCGAGCGAAGGAATTCTTGAAAACCGTAGCCAGCGCGGTGGCGCGAGGCGAGTTTCCAGGATCTCAGGAGGGGTGAAACTTGACAGAGCACCGAAATTTGATAATTATCAATTTATCGGAGAGCGCCGAGGACGAGTCAGACGCCAGGAGTAAGAGCGGACCTTATGAGTTATTACAGAACGATTTAGAACGCGTACTAGAGCGTTCTAGAACAAAAATGTGGACGAAGGGCTGGCATTTGAGTTGAAATGCGGTGCGAAGAGAGCAACAGGTAGCAGTATAATCGCGTTATAGCAGAATAATACCAATAAATATCAACACGTTAGAAGGCATTTCAGGAAACTTATGTTGTCTCCATCGATTCCAGAAGTCGCAGGATTGGTCCTCTTCCTGTTGGCCTGCTACGGTGTCGCGTGGTTTGGCGCCCGCTTCAGACCCGATGCGTGGTATGGCCGACTTGCCAAGCCGGCATGGACGCCGCCAAACTGGATTTTTGCCCCCGTGTGGAGTGTCCTTTATACCGCGATGGCGGTGGCGGGCTGGTTGGTCTGGCGGGAGGCAGGAGTCGCAGGGGCGCTGGGGCCGCTGGGCTTGTTCGCACTACAGCTGGCACTCAACGGAATCTGGACCTGGCTGTTCTTCGGCCTGCACAGGCCGGATTGGGCGCTCGCGGACATCGTCGCACTATGGGTGGCTATTGTGGTGACGGTGGTGTCCTTTTGGACCGTGTCGCCCCAGGCCGGCGCGCTGCTGCTGCCATATCTTGTCTGGGTCACCTTCGCGGGGCTGCTCAATGTCGAGATTTGGCGGTTGAACAGAGGCTAACTGGCGTCACCGCCCGGCTGGCGTGCCCTTGGGCGCGAGAGGAATGGTGAGGGTTGGGTCCGGAGATGTGGCTGCGTCGGTGCGTTCCGGTTTCACGGGCGGCCACTGCCGCGGCGTCACAATCTCCAGGTGCGCTACGATCACGGCATGCTTGTCCAGCGATCTCAGATCAAGCGCGTGGTGTGCCCCCTCGGCTTGCAGTAGATATTCCCGCAGGACCCCGCTAATATGCCGACGCTATGAATGATCGGTTTCTCAAAGCCTGCCGTCGCGAGCCGGTGGACTGCACGCCGGTGTGGTTCATGCGGCAGGCCGGCCGCTACATGCAGGAATATCAGGCGATTCGAGCCAGGCACTCGATTCTCGAGGTATGCAAGACACCCGAACTAGCCGCGCAGGTCACGCTGCAACCGATCGACCGGTTTCCGCTCGACGCCGCCATCATTTTTGCCGACATCCTGCTGCCGCTGGAGCCGATGGGCCTTGCGCTGAGCTTCGAGGAAGGCGAGGGACCGGTCATTGCCAATCCGGTTCGCGACCGTGCCGCGGTGGAACGGTTGAAGCATATTGATGGCGATGAGCTGCGCTATGTTGAGGAGGCGATCATTCAGGCCCAGCAGATGCTGGGGGGAAAGGTCCCGCTGATCGGGTTTGCGGGAGCGCCCTTTACGCTGGCGAGTTACGCGATCGAAGGCGGCAGCTCGCGAAACTTTATCACGACCAAGCAGTTCATGTATCGCGAGCCGGAGGCCTGGCACAAGCTGATGGACAAGCTGGCCCGTGTGATCACGGGGTATCTGCGCCGGCAGATTCGCGCCGGCGCACAGGCCGTACAGCTCTTCGACAGCTGGGTCGGCTGCCTCTCGCCCGGCGACTATGCCGAATATGTGCTGCCGCACGTCCAGCTAATTTTCGAGGGGTTAAAACGCGAGAACGTGCCGACGATCCATTTCGGTACCGGCACAGCGGCTCTGTTGAAATTACAGCGGCAGGCCGGGGGCACCGTGATCGGCGTGGACTGGCGTATCAACCTAGATGAGGCCTGGGCCAGGGTCGGCCCTGATGTCGCGGTACAGGGCAATCTCGATCCGGTCGTGCTGTTTGCGCCGTTGCATGAAATCGAGCGGCGCGTGGAGGACATTCTCACACGCGCGGGCAATCGCCACGGCCACATTTTCAATCTCGGCCACGGCATTCTCCAGCACACGCCCGTCGAGCATGTGGCTGCTGCCGCCGAGTACGTCCACAAACTAAGCCAACGCTAACGCGCAGGCGAGAGGCGTTACGGAATAAGCCAGGGGCAAATTCATGAGGGAGCGTTCACGCCAACCGCCCTTAGCTTCGTGCCGACGCGAACAACTGGGAAGGAGTGAGCACCATGTCTGGACCGCAGCAACCGATCGCAATTCTCCTGATGGCTGTGGGCGGGCCAGACAAGCTCGATGACGTCGAGCCCTATCTACTGGACGTGCGCGGCGGCCGGCCCACGCCGAAAGAGCTTGTCGAGGAAATCAAGGAACGCTATCGCGCAACTGGCGGGAAGACGCCCGTGCTCGCGATCATGCGCGAGGTGGCCGCGAAACTCACTCAGCAACTCAACGGGCTAGGCGGCGCGCGGTACCGCGTTCACATCGGCTTCCGGCACTGGCATCCCTATATCAAGGACGTCTACGCGGAACTGGCCAACGAACGGCCCGAGCAGTTGATTGGCATCTGCATGGCGCCGCAATATTCCTCCATGAGCATCGGCGCCTATATCAAAAATGTCGAGGAGGCCAAAGCGGCGGTCGGGGCAGAGTTTCCTGTCAGTTTTGTGCAGAGCTGGCATGACCATCCGAAGTTGATCCAGGCAATTGCCGCTAACATTACGGAGGCGTTGCAGAAGTTTCCGGCCGACGTCCGGGGCCGCGTGCCGATTTTCTTCACGGCGCACAGTCTCCCGGAGCGTGTTCTCCAAATGAAGGATCCCTATCCCGACCACGTCAAGGCCACAATGGACGCGGTCTGCAAGCAGCTTGGCCAAGTGAGGGCGCGGTTTGCCTATCAGAGCCAGGGACGCTCCAGCGAAAAATGGCTGGGGCCAACGATGGAGGAGACGCTCGATGCGCTGGCCGCGGAAGGCCACAAGCATGTGCTCATGGCGCCGATCGGATTTATTTCCGACCATGTGGAAGTGCTCTACGATATTGATATTGAACTCAAGGAGCGCGCGACTAAGCTGGGCATACACCTTGAGCGGATCGCGATGCTCAACGCAACGCCGCCATTGATTAATATCCTGGCCTCTCTGATCGAACAGCATCAGTCCCCGCCGGCCCGCTAGGCGCGTTGTGTCGTCTTCCCCCTCCAAACATGTTGTGATTGTTGGCGGCGGCATCGCGGGGCTCTCGGCCGCCTATGCCCTCTACGAGCAGGCGGCAACGGCCGGCGTGGCTGCGACCTGCACGCTCATCGAAGCGGGTCGCGAGTGGGGCGGTAAAATTGTCACGCATCGGGTGGGTGATCTGCTCATCGAAGCGGGCCCCGATTCCTTTCTCTCTCAAAAACCGGCGGGCATCGAGCTCTGCACAAAGCTCGGCCTGGCCGACCGGCTGATCAATACCGACGAACGGAACAAAAAGACTTTTGTCTACTCGCGCGGAAAGCTCCGCGAGCTGCCGGAGGGGCTGGTCGTGATCGTGCCGACCAAGCTGGGGCCGTTTTTCAAGAGCGGGCTCGTTTCATGGCCGGGCATCGCACGCATGGGGTTGGATTTGGTCCTGCCGGCGCGCCGTTCTGACGAAGACGAATCACTCGCGCAGTTTTTCAGTCGGCGTCTTGGGCGTGAAGCCTTCACGCGCGTAGTGGAGCCCTTGATGGCTGGCATCTATGCGGGCGATGCGACACAGATTAGTATGAAGGCCACGTTCCCGCGTTTTCTCGAACTGGAACGAACACACGGCAGTCTGATCCGCGGCATGCTGGCAAGCCGTCCAGCCTCACCTACATTAGGCCGGTCCGCCGGCGGAGCGGGCGGGCGCACCATGTTCGTCACGCTGAAAAACGGACTGGCGGAACTGACGCAGGCGCTGGTGGCCAAGGTAATGGCCTCGGGTGCGAAACTCATGACGCAGCAGTCGGTCGCGGCGCTGCGCGTGCGCCAGGCAAGCACGAACCGGTCGAGCGAATGGGCGTATGATCTCACGCTGGGCAACGGCTCCGTCGTGTCGGCGGACGCGGTGGTGCTGGCCACGCCGGCCTTCGTGGCGGCCGAGTTAATTCGGCCGCTGAGCCCGATCGCATCAGAGCTGCTGGGCGCGATCCCCTACGCGTCCACCGCGACCATCTCGCTGGCCTATCCTGCCGCCGCGCTCGGCGCCGCCGTGAGCGGATTCGGCTTTGTCGTGCCGCGGGCGGAAGGTCGGCCGTTGCTGGCAGCGACCTGGACGTCGCTGAAATGGCCGCACCGGGCGCCGCAGACGCAGGCGCTGGTGCGGTGCTATCTGGGCGGCATCGGGCGTGAAGCCGTCTTGCAACAGGACGAGTCGATGCTCACAAAGCTAGTGCGCGAGGAGTTGCGGACGATCGCCGGCATCACGGCCGAGCCCTCCTATGTCAACGTGAACCGGTGGGATCGCGCGATGCCGCAATATACGCTCGGCCATCTCGATCGCTTGGACACGATGCAGCGATCGCTGGACCGCTATCCGAGCCTCGTCCTGGCCGGCGCAGCGTATCGGGGGATCGGCATTCCCGATTGCATCAAGGACGGCACGGAGGCGGCAGGTAAACTGGTCGGGCTGTTTGCCGGCCGGCGGGGCTGATAAGGGATGAGCGAGGGGGCAGAAAATGAACCACGAGCCGTTCGTAATTGAAAATTAAATCGGGACCATCGATACTTACGACGTACAGGTTCGATTCATTGCTCGCGAATGCCGCCTCATTGATAGCGGTGGATCAATAGCGCAACATGACCAATCCCGTTACTATCTTAAATGTGAGTGGCCCGTATCGCGAGCCGCGCGAACCGGCCTTTTCCTACGACTACGCCATCCAGCGGGGTACGTGGCCAACGCCGCATGCGGTGCGGGTGAAGGTGGCGGTGGTTGAGGAATTAGACTATTTGAAGTACACCGTGCTTGCATTGCAGGGCGGTAGCCCCGGACAGCAGCTCTC
>VGXF01000011.1 GCA_016873435.1 Nitrospira sp. | reverse complement strand
CCGGTGCCGCCCATCCCGTCATGGGCAACCAGCTTGAGCGCGTCGCCGTCATGTACGAGGGAGTCCTCGCTGGCGATCCGCTTATTGATCGTGATCATCAGCTTTTTTTCTCGCATCAGTTGTCCGACGTGCTGCCGCAGGCGGGCCTGACGGAGGATCAACTGCCGGACCATGACCGGCTCCGTGACCTCGCAGGCAAGATCCCGCTCCCCATCGTCGGTTTGCAACTGGCCCATCAACGTAATAGTGACCATCGGCGCTCCGGAACTCGCGGTACCCTAACAGGAGCCCCCGACGGCGCGCAACCGTGCTTTCCTTTGCGACCGGAGACGACGTAAGATACCGCCTGCTATCATGAAGATCACCGCTACCACATTGCCGGGCGTGCTCCTCATCGAACCGGACGTGTTCACGGATAAGCGCGGGCAGTTTCTGGAAATCCATCATGCGCAGCGCTACAAAAAGGGCGGGATCCCCGGTCCCTTTGTCCAGGACAATCTGTCCCATTCCATCCGAGGGGTACTGCGCGGTCTCCATTATCAGTTGCACCATGCGCAGGGGAAGCTGGTCCTGGCGCTGACCGGGCGCATCTTTGACGTGGCCGTGGACATCCGCAAAGGCTCGCCGACCTTCGGTCAGTGGGTCGGGGTCGAGCTCTCCGGCGAGAACAGGCGGCAGCTCTATATTCCGCCGGGCTTTGCCCATGGATTCTGCGTGGTGAGCGAGACGGCGGACGTGCTCTACAAGTGCACGGACCTCTATTCCACGAACGACGAACGCGGCATCATCTGGAACGATCCGACGGTGGCGATCCCCTGGCCGGTGACCCATCCCGTATTGTCGAACAAAGATGAGGCCTACCCTCGTCTGGCCGAGATGGACGGGGAGCTTCCGGTGTACCGACCGCTGCGAAAACGTCAGGCGGGCTCCCGCTAGGCACGTTGACCGCATCCAAGGGGCCATGGTATGAAATTGCCCGTGCGGGTCGGGCTGGCCGCCGCCGCAGCTAACTAAATCCTGACAGAGACGAGAGGAGATTCGATCATGGGGGACACGGTACGGGTCGGCGAGATTGTGCCCAATTTCGAAATGGATACTTTCGATCCCCAGAAGGGGGAGTTTGGGGCCATTTCCCTAGAGGCGCTGAAGAAGGCGAAGAAGTGGACGGTGCTGGTGTTCTATCCGGCTGACTACACCTTCGTCTGCCCGACGGAACTGGCCGACGTGGCCGACCAGTACAAGGACCTGGCCAAGTCCGGAGTCGAAGTGATCTCCGTCTCCACGGACACCAAGTTTGTCCATCTGGCCTGGCATCGCGAAGAGAAGCTGATGAAGGACGTGACCTACTCGATGGGTGCGGACCCAACAGGCAAGGTGTCGCGACTGTTCGGGGTCTATGACGAGGCCACCGGGCTGGCCCTTCGCGGGACCTTCATCATCAATCCCGAGGGCAAGTTGGTCTGCTCGGAGGTCAACTTCTACAACGTCGGCCGGAGCGCGGCTGAAATGGTCCGGAAGGTCACGGCCAGCATTCACTGCGCGGCGCATCCGGACGAGGCCTGTCCGGCTAATTGGAGCCAGGGGAAGAAGGCTCTGAAACCTGGCGCGAGCATGGTGGGGCGTGTGGCGGAAGCCCTCAAAAAGTAAGCTGCATCAGCAGAGTGAGCAAAGGGCTTATCCCCTCAACAATTAAGGAGTATTTCTCTGACCTTCGTTGACTTCGGCCAACGGGGGTCGTATAGTGGAGGCCATCAGTTGGGCGGCCTCGTGCCAGGGGTGCCGAGAAAGACCAAAGGGAGGATGACATGGTAACGATTTCGGAAGGCGCGGAAAAGAAGATCAAAGAACTCATCGTCGAGGAAAAGGACGCGGTCGGGCTCCGGATCTACGTCAAGGGCGGAGGCTGCCATGGCTATCAGTACGGGATGGCCTTCGAATCCAAGGTCGCCGACGACGACACAGTGATCGAGAAGGGTGGCGTCCAGGTCATTATGGATTCTCAGAGTGCGCCGTTGCTCCAGGGCGCCGAAGTGGATTACGTGGACAGTCTGCAGGGCTCCGGCTTCGCGATCAAAAATCCGCAGGCGAAGACGACGTGCGGCTGCGGCAGCTCCTTCAGCGCCTAGCCGAACGTTGCAAAAGGCTCCCTGCCTCGTTCTGGCATCGCGCGAAGGCTCACCGTACCGCACCGTGTACGCCGTCGCCTGCATGCTCGCTGCGGTCTAGTGAAACAGCCTTTGTGAATGTTCTGAGAACGGGCCGCTGGCTTGCACAGTTAAGGGGGCCGGGGTCATCATGATCCCGGCCTCGTGTTTTTTCAGGACTGCTCCATGCCCGAACCCCTCCTGACCAAACTGATCGAATTTGCAGCGGCGCACCGCTATCACCATGCTGCCTGGGATGCCGCGACCAACCGGCGGGTGTTCGGCGCCTGCAACAACGAGCCGGGCCACGGACACAACTACCTGCTCGAGGTGACGGTGGCCGGGCCAGTGGATCGCCGCATCGGCATGGTCGTCAATCTGTTCGAGCTAAAGGGTGTACTGGTGAAGATGCTGGAGGAGTTCGACCACAAGCATCTCAATCTAGATACGCCCTATTTCAAACAGACCATTCCAACAACCGAAAACATCGCGCGCCTGCTGTGGGCAAAGCTGGCCGGGCAATCGTCCATCGGCCGGCTCGAACGCATCCGGCTTCATGAAGACGAAACGCTCTGGGTAGATCTCACGGCAAACGATTACAAGGCCAATCGAGCGCGCCTCACGCGACGCGCTGGATTTGCTGCCGCGCTACCCGCAGCTTCACGCGGGCAGGGCTATACTGGGCACAACTACGCGGTGGAAGTCACAATTGAGGGAGACATCCATCCGGAGACGGGAATGGTCACCGATCTGGTCACACTGGATAAAACCATCCAGGAACTCGTCGTCGCCCGGTTTGCCGACCGGAACTTGGACAAGGATCCAGCCTTTGCCGCCCAGCCCCTCACGGGCGCCACCTTCGCGCGCTTGCTCTGGTCGCTGCTGGCCAAAGCCATTCCCACTGGACGGTTGCAAAAACTCAGGCTGGTCGAATCAGACAACTGTTTCTACGAATACGCTGAGCACTAGCCCTTCAGCAGATGATCGTTGATCAGCGCGGCTAATTCGGCCGCATCAATCACGCCTTCCCGCGTCAGCAGCAGCTGTCCCTTCGAAAACAGGTGGGTGGTTGGATAAGTCTCGAACGTGTGGGTCCGCTTGATCTCGCGGCACCGGCCGGGGACGTGCATTTTGGCCTTGCCGACTTTCACGCCTGCGAACTTCGCCGCCGTTGCCTCCAGAATCGCATCGTATTGCTTGCAGGGCTCACAGGTGGCTAGCCCGTAGGCGACAACGGCCGCCGGGGCGTCCGTAAACTCCCTGTAGTTGGCATCGCTGACGTCGAGGACCTGTGCGCTCATGGCGGGACTCGCAACGTGACCGGGGAGCCGTTGCCGGTCCCCGGTCGCGAAGGGAAACTTAGCTCAACTTCTTCAGCGCGGCGAGGATCTCTTTGTCATCCCGCGCGACCTTGATCTCCTGCACCTTGGCGTAGGCCACCTTGCCCTGCTTGTCCACAATGACCGTGGCGCGCTTGGAGCAGTTCAGCGGCTCGAAATAGAGGCCGTAGGATTTGGACACCGTCCGGTGCATGTCGGCCAGCAGGCGGTGCTTGAGGTCCAGCGAATCGGCCCAGGCCTTGTGCGAGAAGAAACTGTCGCAGCTGATGCCGAAGACCTCGGCATTGGCGCCCTGGAAGCTGGGGAAGTCGTCCGTCAGGCACTTGTTCTCGCCCTGGCAAACGGGACTCCAGTCCAGCGGATAGAAACAGAGGACGACGTTCTTCTTGCCCTGGTAGTCGCTGAGCTTGACGTCCTTCTGATCTTGATCCTTCAGCGTAAAATCTGGCGCCGCATCTCCCACTTTGACTTCGGGTTTCACATCAGACATGTCCGGCCTCCTTAGGATAGATTGGGATCGAAATCCGGGTCGGCCAGTGTGGTAACACGGTGCCGGAAAGCTTGTCAATTGGACAGAAGGCCTAACCAGTGCCCTCTTGGCCCATACGCAAAATGTTGAAACGACTGACTATTTTGACGGCCAGGTAATTTCTCGAAACGGCATGGAGCGGCCAGCCGGAGCAGCAGTCCGATGGCGGATAACGGAGACAATGAGCCCCTGAAGCGGCAAGGAAAGCGTCGTGCCGACAGACGGCGAGCGGCCGATCCGCAGCAGCTCGCCAGCAATTTCATGCAACGTGTCCAACACCGGTTGCGCCGGCAGCCCGGTCGGCCGGAAGGTCTCCAGTTCGTCCAGCCCGAACTTGCTCAGGCCAAGCGTGTGAAACCAGCCGGTCATCGGATCGGGCGATTCGCTCTGCATCGTCAGGATGTGATGGGACGGGCAAAATCGGTCAAGCGGGCGGTCCTGCCAGTCGGACGGATTGAGGAACGTGTGGGTGCCCAGATCGTAGGCCGTACCCTGCGTGAGCAGGCCGAGGCCGCGGGCAAGGCGGGCTGAATGCAAGATTGTATCGCAGGCCTGTTGCGGGGTGACGGCGGGGCGCAGGATGAGCGCCGCCGCCCGATGGCGCCAGTCCAATTGCATCGCCCAATCCTCCGCCGCGGCTTCGGGCAGTGGAATCTTTGCCCAGGCAGTCCACGGACCGTGCGTCAACAGGGTCGGCTCTGAGCCGGTGACTTTGAGCGGCCCGCCATATTCTAGATCGAACCAGAGTTGTAGCTCGGTGAGCGAAGGCGCCGGTGGGGAATAACCGACGACATAGAACGGCAACCCGCCACCGGAGGGTTTCGGACGCTTCTTTCGGATTTTCATCGAGGAAACCGGAGGGGTCTCAGGCCTTGTGCTTGCGGGCCTTGCGGCGATCTTCCGGATTTAGCATGCGCTTGCGGATACGGATGCTGGAGGGCGTGACCTCCACCAGCTCATCGGCGCCGATGTATTCCAACGCAAACTCGAGCGTCATCTGCCGGGGCGGCGTGAGCGTCAGCGCCTCGTCGGATCCAGAGGCGCGCATGTTTGTCAGTTGCTTGGCCTTGCAGACATTCACGTCCAGATCCTCGTCGCGACTGTTCTGCCCGACAACCATGCCCCGGTAGACCTCGACGCCGGGAGCAAGGAACAGCGCCCCGCGTTCCTGCATCATGAAGAGGCCGTAGGCGTTGCTCGTGCCGTCCTCGTGGGCGACCAGCGAGCCGTGCGGCGCGGTGACAAGCGTCCGCTCGTCGCAAGGGCCGTATTCCTTAAAGACGTGGTGCATGATGACGGTGCCGCGGGTCTTCGTGAGCAAGATCCCCTTCAGGCCGATCACGCCGCGCGTCGGAATGTGATACTCGAGATGAATTTCGCCTGAGCCCGCGTCAGCATGCACGAGCTTCATGTGCCGCAGCTCGCCGCGCCGGCCTCCGATTTCTTCGATCACCACGCCCTGGTACTCGGTCGGCACGGTAATCGTGAGCTCTTCGTAGGGTTCCGTAACCACACTGCCCTCGCGGTGCAGAATCACCTCCGGCTGCGAGACTTGCAACTCGTAGCCCTCGCGCCGCATCTGCTCAATCAACACGGCCAGGTGTAGCTCACCACGGCCCGCGACGAGAAAGCGGTCGGGGCTGTCGGTCTCTTCCGCGCGCAGCGAGACGTTCGTTTCCAGTTCTTTAAAAAGTCGCTCGCGCAGATGGCGGGAGGTGAGGAACTTGCCCTCGCGTCCGGCGAAGGGGCTTGTGTTCACGGCAAAGGTCATCTGGACGGTCGGCTCGTCGATCGTGACCGGCGGCAGCGCGATTGGTTCGGTGGCGTCAGCGATTGTTTCTCCGATGCCGATGTCGGGCAGCCCGGAGACGACGACGATTTCACCTGCCTCGGCCTGTTCGACATCCATCCGTTCCAGACCCGAAAACACCGAGAGGTCGGAGACTTTTCCACCCGCGGGCGCGCCGTCCCGGGCAATCCGCACGACGTTCTGGCGACGTGCGATCGCGCCAGCGTGAATTTTGCCAATGCCCTGCTTGCCCTTGTAGGAATCATAGGTGAGGGCTAGGACCAGAATCTGGAGCGGCGCGTCCTTCAGAATGGCTGGTGCCGGCACATGGGTCAGGATCGTGTCCAGCAGGGGCGTGATCTCGGTGCCGGGCTTGTTGATGTCAAGGGTGGCCACTCCGTTGAGGGCCGACGCATAGACAATGGGAAAATCAAGCTGCTCGTCGGTTGCACCCAGCGCGACGAAGAGATCGAAGGTCCGGTTCACGACGTCGTCGATTACGGCATCCGGCCGGTCGATCTTGTTGATCACGACGATGGCCTTGAGGCCCAGCGCCAGGGCCTTGCGGAGCACGAAAGTTGTCTGCGGCATGGGGCCTTCTTTGGCGTCCACCAGCAGCAGCACGCCATCGACCATACGCAGCGTGCGTTCGACCTCGCCGCCGAAGTCGGCGTGCCCCGGCGTGTCCACGATGTTGATCTTGACGTCCTGGTAGGTGATGCTCGCATTCTTCGCGCGGATCGTGATGCCCCGCTCGCGCTCCTGGTCCATCGAGTCCATGATGCGCTCGCCCATGTCGTTGATCTTGCGATGGACGTGTGTCTGGCGCAGCAGCGCGTCCACGAGCGTGGTCTTGCCGTGGTCCACGTGCGCGATGATGGCGATATTCCGGATATTCGTCCGTCGTGCGGACGGGGCTTTCAATGTCGTGCCGCTCATGAGATTGTTCTTTATACGGCCAAAAAAAAAGACGCCGTCAAATCAGCGTCGGAGCCAGTATAACGGAGCGCCGGCCGAAAAGACAAGGACTGCGCAAAAAACTAGGTCGAGGCTGCGGTTCTGGCCACGCTGGGCAAGGAGCCAAATTTTCTGCGCACACCGGGCCTTCGTCTCCATCTTCTGCTCTTGTGTTTGGAAAGGGTGCGCGGTAAGGTGCTCTCTGTGCAGCCCACCCGGATAAGACGCATCGGCGATGGCCTTTAATGACCGCTTCACGGAATTGCGCGCGCCGGACCTGGCCCGTTGGCCCCGATGGAAAACTCTGCTCGCTGCCACCGGGGCGTTGGCCGTGCTGGGCATCGTTATGGTCAGTGCCATCTTCTGGTGGGCCTCGCAGGAGTTGCCACCGCTGGACCAGCTGTCCGAGTACCAGCCCAGCCAGGTGAGTCGCGTCTATTCGGACGACCGCCAGGTCGTCGGGCAATTCTACATCGAGCGGCGGCTCAAGGTGCAGCTGGCCGACGTGCCGCAAGATCTGATCAATGCCGTCATCGCCGTCGAGGATGCGCGCTTCTTCGAGCATCCCGGGCTGGACATCATCGGCATCGGGCGTGCCGTCTGGACCAACCTGCGGCGCGGCGGCAAGGTTGAGGGCGCCAGCACCATTACACAGCAACTCGCTCGGTCGTTGTTTCTGTCCACCGAGCGGACGTACATGAGGAAAGTCCGCGAACTGATTCTGGCTTATCAAATGGAGCTGATCCTCAGCAAGGAGGAGATCCTTGAGCTCTATCTCAATCAGATTTACTTCGGGCAGGGCGCCTACGGCGTGGCGGCGGCGGCCCAGACCTATTTTGGCAAAAACCTCTCGGAGGTGACCCTTGGCGAGGCGGCCATCCTAGCCGGCCTCCCCAAGTCGCCCACCAATTACTCACCCTATAAAAATCTCGACAAAGCCAAAAAGCGCCAGGAGCACGTGCTGACACGGATGGAGGAAGTGGGCTTCATCAAAGTAGAGGACCGTTTGGCCGCGCTCACCAAGCCGCTGCTCCTTAAGCGGGCGGGGGCTGAGCACGTGGGGCCCTACTTCATCGAAACCGTCCGGCAGCACGTGGTGAACAAATACGGCGAGACGATGGTCTACAAGGGCGGGCTGGAAATTTTCACCACGCTCAATGTCACCATACAGCAGGCGGCGGAGCAGGCGCTCAACCACGGCCTGCGCGAGCTGGACAAACGGCAGGGCTGGCGCGGGCCAATCGGCACACAGGACATCACGACGCTCCCGCCGCCAGGGGTGGCCCTGCCGCAGGACAAGCCGCTCGTGCCCGGTGAAATCGTCCGAGGGGTCGTTATGAAACTCGGGCGCGACGCCGTGCACGTGCAGGTGGGATCGGTGGTCGGACTGATGCTCTTCGAGGACATGAACTGGGCCAAGCGCCGACTGAAGGGGCGCGATCCAGTGAAGGACGCCGTCACACTGCCCACAGTGAAGAATTTGCTGAAGCAGGGCGACGTGATCGAGGTCAGCCTCAAGAAGGTCGAGAAAAACGCGATCTGGTTTCAGCTCGAACAGACGCCTATCGTCGAAGGTGGGCTCATTGCGCTCGACCCGCGCAACGGGTCAATCCGGGCCATGGTCGGCGGCTACGACTTCGCCCGCAGCGAATACAACCGCGTGCTCACGGCGCGCCGCCAGCCCGGCTCGGCCTTCAAGCCGATCATCTATGCCACGGCCTTCAACGAGGGGTTGAGCCCCGCCACGGTGGTCATCGATGCGCCCATCATCTACGAAAACGAGGAGGACCCAGAAAAGACCTGGAAACCGGAGAACTACGGCCACCGCTTCTATGGGCCGGTCAGTCTGCGCGAGGCCCTCATCCATTCGCACAATGTCGCCACGGTCAAGCTACTGGAACGGGTCGGCATCAAGCCCGTGGTCGAGTTCGCGCGGATTCTCGGTATCACCAGTCCGATCAACCAGGACCTGTCGCTCGCGCTGGGCTCTTCCGGGATCACGCCGCTCGAGATGGTCACGGCCTATGCGGTCTTCGCCAACCAGGGCTACAAACTCCAGCCCTATGCGGTCTCGACCGTGCAGAATGCCACGGGCGAGGTGTTGGAGCAAATTCTCTTCGAGCCGCAGCAGGTGATTCAGAAGGAGACGGCCTATCTCATCACGAACGTGCTCGAGGACGTGATCCAGAAGGGGACTGGGCAGCTGGCCAAATCCATTGAGCGGTCCGTGGCGGGCAAGACCGGGACCACCAACGATTTCACGGACGCCTGGTTCATCGGCTATACGCCCAACCTAGTCGCGGCCGTCTGGGTTGGCTTCGACGACATTCGGACGCTGGGGGAGACGGAATCGGGCGCGCATGCGGCGCTGCCGATCTGGCTGAAGTTCATGCAGGCGGCCCTGCCGCTGCTGCCAGCCATGCCGTTCGAGATTCCGGAGGACATCCGCTACGTGCGGGTGGACCCGAAGACCGGCCTGCTGGCGCCGGAGCCGAGTGACCTGGGCATGGTGGAAGTGTTCAACAAGGGAATGGAGCCGACCGAGACGGCTCCGGAGACCGTGAGCCCGGCGGATTTCTATCGGTTAGATCAGATTCCGGAGGCCTATGCGGCGCCGCTCCCGGCACCTGCAGCTCCGATCCCCTCGCCATCCTCAGCACCTGTGCGCCAACCGGCGACGACGCGTTAGCCCTTCGCATCCTGGTATTCCTCGTGCCAGGCCATCTGGATGACTTCAAGGAGTTTTTCATTGGACTTCTTGGGATCGTCCTTGAATTCAGGCAGCGCGGTGATCCAGGCGTGCATGTCGGTGAAGCGGACGGTCAGCGGGTCGGTTTCGGGATGAGTCTCCACCAGCCTGAGCGCAATTTCTTCTGCATCCTGCCACGTCAGATTCATCAACGGCTCCTATTTCAGTACGTCTGAGACAGTTTTGTTCTGCAACGCCTGCTTAAGCGAGTCATCCATCAGGCTGGCAGTCAGATGGTGTGCGGCCTGTTCGATGTTGGTCATGCAGGCGCGAATGCCCTTGGGATCGTTCCCGTCCTTAGCGGCCGCCAGGGCGGTCAGCGCCGTGCGGATTGCGGCGACTTCTTCAGACGGGATGAGATGGCCGCCCTGCGACAGCGTTTTTTCCGTGGCCGTGATCAGCGCCCCCGCATCCAGCCGTGCTTCGATCAAACGGCGGGCGGTGATGTCCTCAACGGCGAACTTGAATGAATCACCGATCATCCGTTCGACTTCCTCGTCCGACAGGCCGTAGGAGGGCTTCACCTCAATGGACTGGCTCTGGCCGGTCCGCATGTCTCTGGCGGTCACGTTTAAGATGCCGTTCGCATCGATCAAAAACGTCACCTCGATGCGTGGCACGCCGGCGGGCAGGGGCAGCATCCTGAGCCGGAACCGCGCGAGGCTCCGGTTGTCCCGCCCCAGCTCGCGCTCACCCTGAAGAATGTGGATGTCCACGCCGGTCTGGCCGTCCACGTAGGTTGTGAACATTTCCTTGGCGCTTGCCGGAATGGTCGTGTTGCGTCGGATGAGCGGGCTCATGACGCCGCCCATCGTTTCAATCCCCAGCGAGAGGGGCGTCACGTCCAGGAGCAACATGCCCTGTGTGCCGCCGCTTAGGATATCCGCCTGCACGGCGGCCCCAAGCGCGACAACTTCGTCAGGATTCAAATGGCTGTGTGGAGCCTTGCCGAAGAGCTCCTCAACGCGGCGGCGCACGAGCGGCATGCGCGTAGAGCCGCCCACCAGCACCACCTCGTCAATCTCGCTGGCTTGCAGGCCGGCATCCTTGAGCGCCTGGCGGCAGGGCGCGATCGTGCGTTCCACGAGGGCCTTCGTCAGCGTTTCCAGTTGCGCACGGGTGAAATCACGCGTAAAGGTGCCCTCGCCGCCCGGCAGCGTCAGCGTGGCCGTGGTGCTGGTGCTGTTGGAGAGGCGGATTTTTACCTGTTCCGCTTCCAGCCGCAGTGCCTGCATCGCGTCCGGGTGTTTCGCGAGATCAAGGCTGTGCCGCGCGCGCACTTCCTCAAGCAGCACGTCCGCCACCGTCCGGTCAAAGTCGTCGCCACCAAGGTGGGTGTTCCCGTTGGTGGATAGCACCTCGAAGATGCCGTCTTTGAGTTTCAAAATGGAAATGTCGAAAGTGCCGCCTCCCAGGTCGTACACGGCGATCGTGCCCTGCGTGCGCTGCTGCAGGCCGTAGGCGAGCGCAGCGGCCGTCGGCTCGTTGATGATGCGGACGACGTCCAGCCCCGCGATCGTGCCCGCGTCCTTCGTGGCCTGCCGCTGGCTGTCGTTGAAATAGGCCGGGACGGTGATGACGGCCTGGGCGATATCCTCGCGCAGAACTTCCTCAGCGCGGCGCTTGAGTTCCTTGAGGATCATGGCCGAGATTTGCGGCGGCGAATAGGTCTTCTCACCAACCTTGATGCGGATCACGCCGCCCTGTTCGGACAGAGTGTACGGGAAATAGTTTAGTTCCGCGGCCACGTCGGCCAGGCCCTTGCCCATGAAGCGCTTGACGGAATAGACCGTGCGCGCCGGATCGTGGAGGAGATGTGCTTTGGCCGGATCGCCGACGATCAGACCATTGTCCGTCATGGCGACGACGGAGGGCACCATTGTGCGTTCGTTGGCGCCGGCGATGACGCGTGGAGCGCCGCGCTCCATGTAGGCGATCAGGGAGTTGGTGGTGCCGAGGTCAATGCCGACGATCCGCATGCTCGCCTTCGATGGTCGCCACGACATCGTTTAAAATATTGCGCAGGTAGGTCCGGTTCGAGAGCAGCTCGCGCAGCTCCTTGAGCGCCGCGTCCTTCTCAGCCCTCAGCGCGTCCGCCTGCGGAGCCCGCACTTGAAGGGCGTCCCACTTGGTGAAGAGGTCCGACAGCCACGCGTCCATGCCGACAAACCGTTCTTCCAGATGGATGCGGTCCTTCTGGAGCTTGGCCTTCTGGATCTCGAGACCTTTTGGATCGTGCGCAGCGTCCGCCTCGCGATAGGCGTCGAGGTCTTCCTGTAATTCGAGAATTTCCTCAAAGAGATCCGCCGGCGGGGAGTTGCGGATGTCCTTGGCCGCGCCGGCTTGAAGCTTCAACAGATACTCGGCTCGCTGCACGGGATCTTTTAGCGTGCGGTAGGCCGTGTTGAGCAGGGCCGAATTATTCAGGCTGATCTGTTTCTCCGTCTCAGTCTTGGTCTGGAAAAAGTCCGGATGAAACGCCCGGCTCAACTCGTAATAGGTTTCTTCCAGCGCCTTCGGATTGAGATGGAGTCGGGGTGGCAGACCCAGGCAGGAGAAGTAATCCATGTCCTTCGACAGGGGCTGCACCTTCACGCATTGGCCGCAGTAGTACTCGCCCGTGATTTCCGACTGGCAGTGCCAGCACATGCTGCGAGCCATCGGCAGTTCGGTGTGTTTAGATGTTTGTGACGGAGGGTGTTCCATGGTTATGGTTTTTGATACGACGGGCAGGGCAACTGAGGCAGCCGCCGTACGCGTCGTCATCGGCCGGCCTCCGATTCAGGCTGAAAAGGACTCCCCGCAGCCGCAGGTTTTCTGCGCGTTTGGATTGATGAACTTGAACGAGCCACTCATCAGGTCCTTCTGGAAGTCGAGCTGCGTACCCTGCAGATAGATGGCGCTCTTCATGTCCACGATCACCTTGACGCCGTCGAACTCGCAGACGGTGTCGTGCGGGCCGATCTTCTCGTCAAAATTGATCGTATAGCTGAGCCCCGAGCAGCCACCGCCCTTGACGCCCACCCGCAGGCCGCCCTCGGTGAGGCCCTGCACGTTTATCAGGCGCTTGAGTTCCGTGAGCGCCGCGTCGGTCAGCGTGATGGCCGGGGTCTGCGGAGTCTGTGTCGTCTCCATGACAGGTCTCCTTACTTGCCGTCGCCCTTCTTCTTGTAATCGGCCAGCGCCGCCTTGATGGCGTCCTCGGCCAGGACGGAGCAGTGAATCTTCACGGGCGGCAGGTTGAGCTCCTGCACGATGTCCGTGTTCTTGATCTGCTGGGCCTCGTCGATCGTCTTACCCTTGAGCCATTCGGTCGCGAGGCTCGAGCTGGCGATCGCCGAGCCGCAGCCGAAGGTCTTGAACTTCGCGTCCACGATCTTCTCGCCTTCGACCTTGATCTGCAGCTTCATGACGTCGCCGCACTCGGGCGCGCCGACAATGCCGGTACCCACGTGCTTGTCGTCCTTGGGCAGGCTGCCCATGTTGCGCGGATTATTGAAATGATCGACGACCTTATCGCTGTATGCCATGACTTCCTCCTTGCCTTCGTTGCACGTTGTCCGCTGCTGCAGGGGGCCCCGCCCCTTCGGCGAGGCACGCGCTCAGTGTGCAGCCCATTGAACGGATTTCAAATCAATGCCTTCCTTTGCCATTTCGTAAAGGGGGGACATCTCCCGGAGCTTGGTCACGATTTCGACAATGCGCTTGATCGTATAGTCCACCTGCTCGTCCGTGGTGAACCGGCCCAGACCGAACCGGAGCGAGGAGTGAGCCAAGTCCGAGCCCACACCCAGTGCCCGCAATACGTACGACGGCTCCAGCGTGGCCGAAGTGCAGGCCGAGCCGGACGACAGCGCAATTTCCTTCAACCCCATCAACATGGACTCGCCCTCGACGTAGGCGAAGGAAATGTTCAGATTGCCCGGCAGCCGCTTGGTCGGATGCCCGTTGAGATAGGTCTCCTCCAGCGCTTTCATAATGCTGTTCTGCATCCGGTCCCGCATGGCCGAAAGTCTCCGGCCTTCGGCTTCCATTTCCTGCCCGCCCAGCTCGCAGGCCTTGCCGAAGCCCACGATCAGCGGCACGGCCAGCGTGCCGGAGCGCATGCCGCGCTCGTGCCCGCCGCCGTCCATCTGTGCGGTGATGCGGACGCGCGGGGCCTTCTTGCGCACGTAGAGCGCGCCGATGCCCTTCGGGCCGTAAATTTTATGCCCTGTGAAGGACAGGAGATCGACGCCCATCTCCTGTACGTTCACCGGAATCTTGCCGACGCCCTGCGTGGCATCGCAGTGGAACAGGACGCCCTTTTCCTTGGCGATTTTGCCGATCTCTGCAACCGGGTTGATCGTGCCGATCTCGTTGTTGGCTTGCATGATCGAGATCAGGACGGTTTTGTCAGTGAGGGCGTTGCGTACATCCTCCGGGTTCACCATGCCGTGCTTGTCCACGGGGAGATAGGTCACCGTGGCCTTGCCCTTGGCTTCCAGCGCCTTGGCGGTGTCCAGCACGGCCCGGTGCTCGGTTGAGGACGTGATGATGTGGTTGCCCTTCTCGTGATACATCTCAATGACGCCCTTAAGGGCCAGGTTGTTGGATTCTGTGGCGCCGCTGGTGAAGACAATTTCCTTCGCGTCGGCATGGATCAGCTTGGCGATCTGCTTGCGGGCGGTCTCAACAGCCTCCTCGGCCTCCCAGCCGAAGGCGTGGTTGCGGCTGGCCGCGTTGCCGAACTTTTCGCAGAAATAGGGTAGCATCGCCTCCAGGACGCGTGGGTCCATCGGCGTGGTCGAATGGTTGTCGAGAAAGATCGGAAACTTCATGAGGACACTCCTTCTCCGGCTGTCGAGAGCGATTGCACGGTGATTAGCGGCGTGCCGCCCAGCATGTCGGCGACGGTCATGTTGTTCAACAGTTGATAAATGCTGTCCTGTACTTTCAGGAGGGGCGTGCGAATGTTGCAGTGATTGAAGCAGGAACAGGAGGGGGACTTGTCGTCCTGTTCCTGGTGGCAGTCGGTGATGCCGAGCGGGCCCTCGATGGCTTCCAGCACCTGCGCGATCGTAATCTCGCGGGCATTGCGGGCCAGCAGATAGCCGCCTTTTGGCCCGTTCTGACTTTCGACAAGGCCCTGCTTGGCCAGCGTCTGCAGTACCTTGGCGAGCAGTTCGGCGGGGATGTGGTACTCCTCCGCGATCTCCTTGGTGTTGACAACACGCGCCTTGTGCAGGTCGCCGAACTGCACGGAGGCGATGTACTGCAGGGCCATCAACCCATAGTCCGCTTTTTTCGAAAGCTTCAACATGGCATTCTCCAACAAGGGGGATCGGAGACTCTTTTAATCTCCGATCATTCTGGTCGGACACATGATATAAGCAGATCTCGCGTATTGTCAACAGATAATAAGTCTTTAGAAAACAATATATTGCGTTAAAAAATAAGTGATGAAAAAACGCATGTCGCTGTGTTAATGTTAGCCACCTCTAGCGTAAAATAATCTGTGGATAGCGATGGGTGGAACGAACCCTTACATCGAAAAAGCGGGCTTTGAACGGCCAACCAAGTCCTTCACGGTCACATTCATTATGCCGGACAAGACCGAGCACAGAGTGCAGGTCGACCCGGCGAAGATTCCCTATGGCGAAACTGGCCAGCCGGGCAGCATCCTCGACATCGCGATGGGCAACGGCATCGAGCTGGAGCATGTCTGCGGCGGCGTTTGCGCCTGCTCGACCTGCCACGTGATCGTCAAGCAGGGCTTGGACACCTGCAGCGACGGCACGGACGACGAGTTCGACCAGCTTGAGGAGGCGCCGGCCGTGACGCTGAATTCACGGCTCGGCTGCCAGTGCGTGCCGAACGGAACGAAGGACATCCTCGTCGAAATCCCCACCGTGAACATCAACCGGGTCAAGGAAAGCCACTGACTGCAAACCTATAAACGATGAACGCTAATTGATGAACTGATCGATCTTCAGATCATCGTGCCGCGTTCCTCCTTCATGCATGGTTTAGGGTCCGCTCCCTATACATCCCCCAGATCGCATGCTATAGATACCGCTCATGTTTCGCGATTCAGATGCGGTGAGTAAGTCCGGTGCAGGCGGGCCAGCGGGGAAAGTCCGCGTGCGGTTTGCGCCGAGTCCGACCGGCTATCTCCACATCGGCGGCGTCCGTACGGCCCTCTTCAACTGGCTCTTCGCGCGGCGCCATGGCGGCGCCTTTATCCTCCGCATTGAAGACACGGACCAGGACCGCTCCACCGACGAGGCCATTACCGCTATTCTCAAGGGCATGAAATGGGTTGGATTGGACTGGGATGAAGGCCCCTTCCGCCAGACCGAGCGTATGGACCTCTATCGGGAGCATGCGACGAAGCTGCTCGATCAGGGCCAGGCGTACTGGTGCGTCTGCACGCCCGACGAACTGGAGGCGCGTCGCAAGGAACAATTGGCAAAGGGGCTCAGCCAGAAATACGACGGCCGCTGCCGCAACAAGGGCCTCAGGAAACCGTCGGGCGACGCGGCGCTGCGGTTCAAGGCGCCGCAGGAGGGAGAGATCGTTATTGACGATCTCGTGAAGGGTCGGGTCGTCTTTGACAACAGCGCGGTGGACGATCTGATTATTCTCCGCTCCAACGGCTATCCGACCTACAACTTTTCCGTCGTCGTGGACGACGCGCTCATGGGCATCACCCACGTCATTCGGGGGGACGACCACCTGACCAACACGCCGCGCCAGATTCCCATGTTTCAGGCGCTGGGATTTGCCGTACCGATCTTCGGGCATCTGTCAATGATTCTCGGTTCCGACAAGACGCGCCTCTCCAAGCGGCACGGCGCTACCTCCGTGCTGGCCTATCGCGACATGGGGTATTTGTCTGAGGCGGTGGTCAACTATCTGGTGCGGCTCGGCTGGTCGTATGGTGATCAGGAGCTCTTCACGCGCCAGGAGCTGATCGAAAAATTCAACTTCGAGCATGTGCAGGCCTCCTCAGCCGTGTTCAATCCGGAGAAGATGCTCTGGGTGAACGAGCAGTACCTCAAGCAAAACGATCCGGCGCATGTGGCTACATTGCTGGTTCCGTTTCTGGAGCAGGCCGGATTCAAAGAGCAGGCGAGAGCAGCTCCAGCCGACTGGCTGGCCAAACTGGTTGTGATGGTGCGGGAGCGGACAAAAACGCTTACTGAAATGGTCACGTGGGTCACGCCCTATTTCGGTCCGGACGCGGCGA
This sequence comes from Nitrospira sp., assembly GCA_016873435.1. NCBI lineage: Bacteria > Pseudomonadati > Nitrospirota > Nitrospiria > Nitrospirales > Nitrospiraceae > Nitrospira > Nitrospira sp. Next base: position 40,573 of record VGXF01000011.1, on the reverse strand, counting down.
TGGACGAGGAGGCGGTGAAAAAGCAGCTCACGCCCACCATCGTACCGGCCCTCGCCGTCTTGATCGCCCGGTTCGAAGCCGAGCCGACCTTTCACAAGGCGCAGTGGGAGACGATCTTCAAGCAGGTGGTGGAAGAACAGGGGATGAAGATGGGCCAGCTTGCCCAGCCGGTTCGTGTCGCACTCACCGGCCGCACGGCCAGCCCAGGCCTTTTCGATGTGATGGACGTATTGGGGCGCGACCGGACGCTCGCGCGCCTCAAAAAAGGTCTCGCGCGGGCGCAGGGCTCGGCTTGACCTCCGCCGCATCCATATATTAGGCTTACCCTCGGTTGGGGGATCGTCTAGCGGTAGGACGTCAGTCTCTGGATCTGACTACCTAGGTTCGATTCCTAGTCCCCCAGCCAACTTTTGCTTTCCGGTTTCACCAGGACTGACGCCTGTGCAAGGGCCGGTCCAGTTGGCTTGGGTCCCCGTGTTCGGACGGCTTTCCTTGTGATTCGTCAGTTCTCATTATAAAGTAGCCTGTCTTTAGATCCCGGGTCCGGTCGCGCTGGGGGATCGTCTAGTGGCAGGACGCCGGCCTTTGGAGCCGGCTACCTAGGTTCGAATCCTAGTCCCCCAGCCAACTACCTTCGGCGCGACAATGAATTTTCTTACTGAAAGATCCCCGGCGCGGCCTATGCACGCTATCGCACTGCGCGCGCTGGTGACGATTTTGCTGGTGGCTGCTGGAAGCAGCGGGCATTCAGCTGAGCCGGCCAAGGCTGTCTTCGCCGGCGGCTGCTTTTGGTGCATGGAGGAGGCCTTCGAGAAGGTCGAGGGCGTGGTCTCCGTCACGTCCGGCTACATGGGCGGGAAAACGGCAGCCCCGACCTATGAGGAAGTCTCAGCCGGGGGCACCGGCCATGCCGAGTCGGTGGAAGTCCTCTACGATCCGTCGAAAGTCACCTATCAGAAACTGCTCGACCATTTTTGGAAGAACGTGGATCCCATCACATCGAATGCGCAGTTCTGCGATCACGGTTCACAGTACCGGGCGGTGATTTTCTATGGCAACGATCAGGAGAAACAGCAGGCCGCGGCGTCCAAACAGGCGCTCGTACAGTCCAAACGGTTCCAGGAGCCGATCGTGACCGAAGTCGCGATGGCGGCGCAGTTCTACCCGGCGGAGGAGTACCACCAGGACTTCTATAAGAAGAATCCCATCCGCTACAAGTTCTACAAGACCAGCTGCGGGCGTGTGAATCGCTTAGAGCTGTTGTGGGGGAAGCCGTAGGCTAGGGAACCCCTTCCAGTTCCTCTTCGGCAAAGGCGGGATGGCCGAGGGTGTGTATGGACGCATTGGTCGTTCCGCCTGGCCGCAGATTCGAGAAATCAAACAGCTTGCGATCCATCAGCAGCGACGGGGCGACATTCGAGAGTGCGGCGAAGATGCTGTCGGTAGAACCGGGCATCGTCTGTTCCCACTTGCGGACCATCGCCTTGACTTCTTTTCGCTTGAGATTCTCCTGTGAGCCGCAGAGATCGCAGGGGATAATCGGAAACTCCCGCAGGTCCGCGTAGCGGGCCAGATCTGCCTCCGGCACGGCCGCCAGCGGACGAATCACCAAATGCCGTCCGTCCTTTGAGCGCAGCTTCGGCGGCATGGTCTTGAGCTTGCCGGTATAGAACAAATTTAAAAACAGCGTTTCGATGATGTCATCGCGATGGTGGCCGAGCGCGATCTTGGTCGCCCCCAGGTCCGCGGCCACGCGGTAGAGGTGCCCCCGCCGGAGCCGTGAGCAGAGCGAGCAGGTGGTCTGGCCTTCCGGAATCAATCGTTTGACGACGGAATAGGTATCGCGCGTTTCAATATGAAAGGGGACCCCGCGCTTCGTCAGATAATCTGGCAGCACGTGGGCGGGAAATCCCGGCTGCTTCTGATCAAGATTTACCGCAACCAATTCGAACCGGATCGGCGCGCGCTGCTGCAGGATCATGAGGATGTCTAGCAGGCCGTAACTGTCCTTGCCCCCGGAGAGGCAGACCATGACCGTGTCGCCGTCTTCAATCATGCGATAGTCAGCGATGGCCTGGCCAACCAGCCGGCAGAGGCGTGTCTGGAGTTTCTCCAGCGCGGGGGGCAGTTTCATGGTGGGCATTCTACCTAGAGTCGCTACAAAAAGGGAGGTCTTGGTAATATGGGAGCATGCCGACCATCTTGTTTATCTGCACTGGTAACGTCTTTCGCAGTGTGACGGCAGAGTATGCACTGAAGGCCAGACTTGGCCCCGGGACCAAACTCATTGTTGGCTCAGCCGGCATTGAGGCCAAGCCGCAGCCGGTGCATCCCATGATCATCGAGTATCTGCGCGCCAAGGGGACTGATCCCTCGGCTCACATTCAACGGAAACTCACACGCGAATTATTGGAAAGCGCCGATCTGGCCGTTGCCATGGGGTTCGACCACCGTGACTTCATCCGTGAGCAATTCGGCCGCGCCGTGCCGCTCTTTAATCAGGTCTGTTTTGAAAAAGAAGAGCCGGTGTTGGATGTGCACGAGGTGCTGCCAAACTGGCTGGAGGACATGGCCGCGGCCCGAGCCTACGTGAAATCAGTCGTTGATCACATTTGGGATTCGGCGCCCGCTCTGTTGGCGAGGCTCCCCAGACGGTGATCAGCCGTCCTGCTGCGTCTTTTCGATTTTTGCCCAGGTATCGCGGAGGGGCACGGTGCGGTTGAAGGTGAGCAGGCCTTTTGTCGTATCTGAATCCACACAAAAGTACCCCTGCCGTTCAAACTGATACCGGTCGCCGATTTTTCCATTCAAGAGACTTGGTTCGACTTTGCAGCCGGTCAGTTTCTCTAATGATTGGGGATTAAGATAGAGCGTCAAATCATGGTCTGGCGGGACCTTGGCGAGATCGGTCTTGAGCAGCGTGTCGTAGAGCCGAATCTCAGCGTCGAGTGCATGCTTGGCCGATACCCAGTGAATGGTCGCCTTGACCTTGCGGTTCGCCTGTGGGCCTCCGCTCCTCGTGCCTGGATCGTAGGTGCACCGAACTTCGATGACCTCGCCGCGCTCGTTCGTCACCAGGCTCTCGCATTTAATAATGTAAGCGTAACGGAGACGCACTTCTGTGCCGGGGGATAGACGAAAATATTTCGGTGGCGGGACTTCTCGGAAATCCTCCTGCTCAATGTAAATGGTGCGGGCGAAGGGGACCTTTCGCGTGCCGGCGCGTGCATCTTCCGGGTTGTTCACTGCCTCCAGCTCCTCGACTTGACCTTCGGGGTAATTTTCAATCACGATTTTCAGCGGTTTGAGCACGGCCATGACGCGCAGGGCGCGCTTATTGAGGTCTGTGCGGATAAAATGTTCGAGCAGGGCCATCTCGATGGTCGCATCGCGTTTGGCCACGCCGATATGCTCGCAAAACGTCCGGAGGGCTTCTGGCGTGTAGCCGCGCCGGCGCAGACCCTTGATCGTGGGCAGGCGCGGATCATCCCACCCGCTGACCAGTTTCTTGCCAACCAGTTCCAGCAGCCGCCGTTTGCTCATGACGGTGCCGGGGAGATTCAGTCGCGCGAACTCGATTTGCTGCGGGCAGCTCGGCGCCTCGCATTCAGCCACCACCCAGTTGTAGAGCGGCCGGTGATCCTCGAACTCTAGCGTGCAAATGGAATGGGTGATCCCTTCCAGCGCATCCGAGAGCGGATGCGCAAAATCATAGGACGGATAGATGCACCATTGATTACCGGTCCGGTAATGTACGGCCTTGCGGATGCGGTACAGCACCGGATCGCGCAGGTTGATGTTCGGTGAGGCCATGTCGATTTTCGCGCGCAGGACGTGGGCGCCGTCAACGAATTCGCCGGCCTTCATACGCTGGAACAAGTCCAGGTTTTCCTCGACCGAGCGGGTGCGGTGCGGGCTGTCCTGGCCCGGCTCGGTGAGCGTGCCCCGGTGCGTGCGAATATCCTCCGCCGATGAGCTGTCCACGTAAGCCTTGCCCTTGTTGATCAGCGTGACGGCAAACGCGTAGAGCGTGTCGAAGTAGTTTGAGGCGTAAAGCATCTTGCCGGGCCAGGCGAAACCCAGCCAGCGCACGTCGTCCTGAATGGCCTGCACGTATTCCGGATCTTCGGTTTCGGGATTCGTGTCGTCGAAGCGCAGATAGCAGATGCCCTTGTACTCGATCGCGAGGCCGAAGTTCAGGCAGATGGACTTCGCGTGGCCGATGTGCAGATAACCGTTCGGCTCCGGCGGAAAGCGCGTGACGACGCGCGTGCACCGGCCGGATGCGAGGTCCTGCGCGACGATCTCGCGGATGAAATTCGTCGGTGCGGTGGAGTCGGGCGTCGTCATCGCACAGGAAATCTAGCATAAATAAGGCGGACAGGAATAGACGGGGAAACGAAACGCGTCGCTTTGAAAACGCCGGCGCCCTGTGTTAGAGTCTGCCGCGCTTCTCAAGTGCTGCATGGATGGTCCCATCGTCTAGCCCGGCCCAGGACGGAGCCCTCTCAAGGCTTAAACACGGGTTCGAATCCCGTTGGGACCACCACCCCCAGCTTGCTGTAGTGCGTCGTGCTAGTGCTTGGCATGACGGGCGAAGCCCCTCCAGTTATTTGGGGTCATCCAATCCTCATGCGTGCGTACCGCGGGGTCACGTTCCTCCCCATGTGCCTCCTCGTGATTGACGCGTCTCCGCTAGTTTGTGTATAACGGGCACATCGTTTGACACATCACTTGCACATCGGTGGGCAATGAAGCCACGTGAGTTTCATGACGGCGCCGAGGATGGCCTCGAAGCCCTCGAACCGCTCAACCCAGACAACATCAAAACCTTTGCCGATCTGCTGGGCGCGATGCGCAAGACCGCGTTTGGCGGCCGCCGCGTGGGCGAGGCCTACGAGGTGCTCAGCGCGATGATCGAGGATCCGGACTGCACCGTTGTCATGACGCTGTCTGGCGCGATGACCATCGCCAAGATGGGCCGGATCATCGCCACGATGATCGACCGCGGCATGGTGCACGTGATCGTCTCCACCGGCGCGCTCATCGCCCACGGGCTCAGCGAATCGGTGGGGAAAACGCATTACCGCTACGATCCGGACGTCAGCGACGAAGAGCTGTTTGAGAAAGGCTACAACCGCGTCTACGACACGCTCGAGATGGAAGCAAATCTCAACTATGTCGAGCACGTCGTTGGGCAGACACTCAAGCGCATCGACACGACCCAGCCCATGTCCTCGGAACTGCTCACGCGCGAAGTCGGCAAGACGCTGGTGGATGAGTTCGAGGGCATTGGGATTCTCAAGAGCGCGTATCAGAAGAAAGTGCCTGTCTACATCCCGGCTTTCACCGACTCTGAGATGGGGCTCGATGTGGCGACCTGGGCCATGCAACAGAATCTCGATCGGGCTCGTAGCGAGAGTAAGACGGGCGGTGACCTCGGCGTGCTACGCGCGCTGCATACCCACCGGCCGCAGTTCAATCCGTTCCTCGACCTCAACAGCTACACGGAGAAACTGCTTTCTGCAAAGCGGCTTGGGATTTTCACGATCGGCGGCGGCGTGCCGCGCAACTGGGCGCAGCAGGTGGCCCCCTACGTGGAGATCGGCAATCTGCGACTTGGCCTGGACGTCAAGCCACCGCGCTTCCAGTACTGCGTACGCATCTGCCCCGAGCCAGACTATTGGGGCGGGCTGAGCGGCTGCACGTATAAAGAAGGCATCTCCTGGGGCAAATTCATTCCTGCAGAGGAAGGCGGCCGCTTTGCGGAAGTGCTGAGCGACGCCACGGTGGTCTGGCCGCTGCTGTTGATGGGCCTGCTGGAAAAATTCGGCACGAAGCGTAAACCCTCCTAAGTTTTTTTTGCCCACCTACGCACCCATGGAATCCAAGATCCAGACCTCGTCGTCATCGCCTCCGTCCCGCCTGGTCCCGACCGCAATCAGCGTGGTCATCGTGCTGGGGCTGGCGGCCGCGGCATGGCTGTCGCTGCGTGGACACGAGACGTCCATCATGGATTTGAATCCGGAGGCCGCCCAGCGGGAGCCGTTGCCGGACCGTCTCTGGCAGGCCGACAACCGGCTCCGTGGCGATGTCACCGCGCCCGTGACGCTGATCGAATATTCGGATTTTACGTGTGGCTATTGCGGGAAGTTTTTCAGGGAAACCTGGCCGATCCTATCGAAGAAATACGTGGAGACAGGGAAGCTCCGCTTTCTCTATCGCGACTACCCGCGTGATCCCGAGGGGGCGGGCATGGCCGGCGCCATCGCCGCGCGCTGTGCGGGCGCCCAGGGCCAATACTGGCCGATGCATGACCGGCTCTTTGCCCAGGGCATGGATACGGCGCCGCTGTCGGAGCATGCTAAGGCGCTCGGTCTCGACCGCGCGAAGTTCGACGCGTGCCTGCGCGACGCAACCTTTCGGCAGGCGATCCTGCGCGAGAAAGAAGACGGCATGACACTCGGCTTCGTCGGCACGCCTGGGTTCATCCTGCTGCGAACGGCACAGGGGGGGAAGGAAAAACCCATTGGCCTGCCCGGCGCATTTCCCGCCGCCGTGTTTGAAGAGGAAATTGAGAAACTCCTGCAACCGTCTGGTGCCGCAGCGAAGGGTTGAATTCCACTGCCGAGAAAGCCTATTCTTGGCCGTACACGTCTTGCTAGCAAAAGGAATTATCATGTCGAAGCCACAAACGTTCTGGCCGGTTGACTGCGAAGCGGGCGAGCCCGATCTGTTTGTCTGCATGTCCTGTCTCGGCGAAGTCTACAAGCGCAAGGTGCCGATGCCGGACTGCCCTACGTGCCACGGCGTCTCGACCTACGAGGCCTTCACGCTGGAGGCGATCCGCGACTGGGGCACCGAGCAGTTGATCGAGCAAGCCCAGCGCGCCTCCGCCGAGGCTGACCAGCCGGTCGCGTCCGCGCTGGCCGCTCGCGTCCAACTGTCCACCGAATAATCACTCTCCGCAGAGGCCGATTCCCGTGGGATCTGCACGCCCCTTTCTAATCGGCGCCCAGTGGCGCAGCACGGCAACTACTGCCACCATCCGCAATCCGTATCATGGACAGGCGATCGCCGACATCTGCCTGGCCGGCAAGACTGAGGCGGACGACGCCATTGCCGCGGCCGCGGCCGCCGCGCCGGTGATGCGCGCGCTGCCGGCGCACGTGCGTGCGGCCGCGTTGCTGAAAATTGCCCAGTTGCTGACCGCTCGTCAGGAGGAGATTGCGCGCACGATGACAGCAGAATCCGGCAAGCCGATCACCGACGCGCGACGCGAAGTGGGCCGCGCGGGGCAGACCTTTACGATCGCTGCGGAGGAGGCCAAGCGGCTGTCGGGCGATGTGATCCCAATGGATCTGACGCCCGGGATGGAGCGGCATGTAGGCATCAGCCGCCGTGTGCCCATCGGCCCGGTGCTCGGCATCACGCCGTTTAATTTTCCGCTCAATCTCGTCGCGCACAAAATTGCGCCCTGTTTCGCCGCTGGCAATCCGATGGTGCTCAAGCCGGCTCCGCAGACGCCGCTCACGGCGCTGCTGCTGGCCGAGATCGTTCTGGAAACGGACTTGCCGCCGGGCGTATTGAGCGTCGTGCCCTGCGAGAATGCGGTGGCCGAGCAGATGGTGGCGGATGAGCGGTTCAAGGTTGTCAGTTTCACCGGCAGCGCAGCGGTCGGCTGGATGCTCAAGGCGAAGAGTGGTAAGAAGCGCGTGCTGCTTGAGCTGGGCGGCAACGCCGGCGTGATCGTGGAGCCGGATGCGGACGTCGAACTCGCGGCGGCCCGGTGCGCCGTCGGTGGCTACGCCTATTCGGGCCAGACCTGCATTTCCGTCCAGCGCATCTTCGCGCACGAATCGGTCTATGACCGATTCGTCGACTCGTTGGTGGCAAAGGTCCAGGCGCTGCCATCCGGCGATCCGGCGCAGGAGGCAACGGTGATTGGACCGTTGATCGACGAGGCGGCTGCCAAGCGCGTGGAGCAGTGGATTCAGGAAGCGGTGGCGCAGGGGGCGCGCTTGCTCACGGGCGGGCGGCGGGCCGGCAGCGTTGTCGAGGCGACGGTGCTCGTAGACGTGACGCCAGCGATGAAGGTGTCCTGCCGGGAAGTGTTCGGGCCGGTGGTCACCGTGTCGCGCTACAAGACGTTTGCGTCCGCGCTGGCCTCCCTCAACGACTCGGACTACGGACTCCAGGCCGGCGTGTTCACGCACAATGTCGATCGGATCTTCCGTGCCTACTGCGACCTGGAGGTCGGCGCGGTGCTGGCGAACGAAATTCCGACCTTCCGCGCCGACCACATGCCCTATGGCGGCGTGAAGAACTCCGGGCTGGGGCGCGAGGGCGTTCGCTACGCGATCGAGGAAATGACGGAGCTGAAAATGCTGGTACTGAATCTGCGGGATGTCTGACCGACAGCCTGGCCAAAACTCCGAGCATATTGCAGAAAAGTCCATAACTTGATACAACTGCGACCCTGACGTGATAGTGATGAGTGACTGGCCGATTCGTGCTAAGCGTGAGCCGCGGCGTGCTTCGGCTCAGTCTGTATCACTGATCACCCGGCACCAAAGTTAGAGGAGGAGAGATGGTTCCTACGCATATGTTCCTGACCAGAGGGGTGGGCGTCCACCGGGAAAAGTTGGCGTCATTCGAGGAAGCGTTGCGCAGCGCGGGTGTGGCCTACTGCAACCTCGTCAGCGTGTCCTCCATTTATCCGCCCAATTGCAAAATCATTCCGCGCAGCCGAGGCGAAAAATTGCTCAACCCCGGCGAAATCACGCATTGCGTGATGGCGCGCTCGGAAACCAACGAACGCAACCGGCTCATCTCCGCCTCCATCGGTCTGGCCATTCCGACCGACCGACGCACCTACGGCTATCTGTCGGAGCATCACGCCTACGGTGAGACGGACGAGGAGTCGGGCGAGTACACGGAAGACCTGGCCGCACAGATGCTGGCGACCACGCTAGGCATCGAGTTCGATCCCGACATCGCCTGGAAGGAACGCGAGCAGGTGTTCAAGATGGGCGGCAAGATCGTGCGCTCGGTGAACATTACCCAGTCCGCGATCGGCAAGGCCAACCGGTGGACGACCGTCGTCGCGCTGGCTGTGTTCATTCCGCTGGAGAATCTTCCGCAGACCGCGCGCAAGAGGTAACTGCATGTCGGTGCCGGCTGGCTGGCTTGGCCAGGATCGGAACTTTCTCGGCATCGGCGACCCCTGGTGCGATCCCGCGCAGGCCGGGGTCTACGTGCTGCCGGCGCCCTACGAACACACGTCCAGCTACATTCTCGGATCGGACAAAGGCCCCTCCGCGATCATCGAAGCCTCCCAGCAGGTCGAGCTCTATGATGAAATCCTCGACACGGAGATCTATCAGAAGTGGGGTGGCGTTGCGACAAAGGCGCCGCTCGATCTCGCGGGCAAGGTGGACAAGGCGGCGGTGGACGCCATTGAGGCCTACGTTGCGCCACACGTAAAGCCGGGCCGACTGCTCGTCACGCTCACGGGCGAGCACACCGGCGCGCTCGGCGCAATCCGTGCGCACGCGAAACAGTGGCCGGATCTCTGTGTCGTGCAAATCGACGCGCACGGCGATCTGCGCAAGGCCTACCAGGACAATCCCTACAGCCACGCGAGCGTGATGGCCCGTGTCGTGCAGGATGGCTTGCCGCTTGTGCAGGTCGGCATCCGCTCCATTTCGCCAGAGGAAATGCAGACCATCCGCCACACCAAAACCATCAGCACGTTTTTCGCCTGGCAGATTTGTGATCCGGGCGGGCCGTACAAGGGGCAGGCGGCGAGATGGGTGCCAGCGGTCGTCAAGGCTTGCCAGGGGCGGCCAGTCTATCTCACCTTCGACTGCGACGGGCTCGACGCCTCGCTGATTCCCGCGCTGGGCACGCCGGAGCCAGGCGGCCTCGGGTGGTACGAGACGCTGGCGCTAGTAACAGCATTGGCCGAGGGGCCTGGCATCGTCGGTATGGATGTCAGCGAGATCGCGCCGATCGACGGCTTCGCCGCGCCGCAGTTCGCCATCGCGCGGCTGATCTATCGCATCCTCGGCCGCATTCGTGCCGGCCAGCAGCGGACGCGGGGCGCCAAGCGCGCGCGGTGACGCGTGACGGGTGACCGCAAACCGATATTCGTCAGGAAGAAACACCCGTCATCCTCCGGCGTGGCCGTTCCTACCACGTCGCAATCTTCTGCTTCGCCCCGCGCCGACGAAGCCAGCTGCCGGATCAACAAGTTCTTCACGCAACAGGGCATCGCCTCGCGGCGCGAGGCCGACCAGTGGATCGAATCGGGGCGCGTCACGATCAACGGCCGTGTGGCCAAACTCGGCGACCGCGTCCAGCCCGGGGACACTGTTCTCCGAGACGGCACGGTCATCCCGTGGGGCAACAAACCGGTCTACATCAAATTCCACAAGCCCCTTGGCGTGACTACCACCTGCGAGCGAGACGTGCCGGATAACATCATCGCCTACATTGGGCACGTGCAGCGGATTTTCCCCATCGGGCGGCTCGACAAAGATTCCTCCGGGCTCATTCTACTCACGAACGACGGCCAGATCGTCAATCAAATCCTCCGGGCCGAGCACGGGCATGAGAAGGAATACCTCGTGCAGGTCGACCGGCCGTTCGATCAGACATTGCTCGCGCGCATGGCCGCGGGCGTGGTGATCCTGGATAAAAAGACCAAACCCTGTACGATCACCCGGCGTGGGCCGCGGGAGTTCCGCATCATTCTTACGGAGGGGCGCAACCGGCAGATCCGCCGCATGTGCGAGGCGCTGGGCTATCGCGTCACAGCACTGCATCGCATCCGTGTCATGAACATCACGATCGAGGGGTTGGCCGTTGGGCAATGGAAAAATCTCAGCGAGCGCGAGTGGCAGGAGCTATCCCTGACATTGAAGAAGACGGCCGTCCGGAAGGACGACGCATGAGGCGACTCGTTCGTTGCACGACCACGGCGCTGCTCGCCCTGGCGCTGGTATCCGGTTGCCGGACGGTGGAAGGCCTGACGACGAAGCCGGAGGTGCAATCGGTGACCGTCGTCGTCACCGGAGTCGATCTGCGCGGGATGACCCTGCGCCTCGATGTCGCCCTGAAGAATCCTGGCGAGGGCGAGCTCACGATCGACGGCTATGAGTACGCCGTGCAGCTCGAAGGCCAGCCGTTTGTCTCAGGCCAATCCCACGAGCGGGTCGAGCTGCGCCCGCGGGGCACCGCGCGCGTGGTGGTCCCTGTCGAACTGGTCTGGGCCGATCTGCAGAACACGCTGGCGCGGCTCACGGGCCGCGGCGCCGCCGCCTACACGCTGGCGCTTTCGCTGCTCATCGAGACACCCGTCGGGACGTTCCGGGTGCCTCTCAAAAAAGACGGCTGCCTGCCGCTGCTTCCAACGGGCAAGCCGTCCTGCCGGAGTTCTCAGTAACCCCGCCCGCGCACAGCGACATAATTGAAGTGGGTCAGCCGCGGCGGAGCGCCGGATCGGCGTAGGTTTCTTGACGTCGGGACGGGTGGACCTTGGCAGGGCCGTTGTCGCCGTCCAAGGTGGGGATGTCGGCCGGGCGTGGCTCTGGCGACGGTGCGGCCGCGCGGCCGCTGAACAAATTCACTATCGCGACGAACAAGCTGCCGAAGACCAGCAGGCTGCTGGTTGCGCGCAGCTCCGCGGTGCCGTCGTTGCGCATATCCTTGGCAACATCGGCGATGGTGTCGACCAGCCGGTCGAGCGCCAGACTGATCTGGACCAACTTGGGACCCGCGTTGTCGGCGGCGTGCAGTTCCGCCTGCCGCCGGAGCGCCGCCGCTTCCTTCGGTGTGCCCACCACCCAGGCCTGCGTCATCAAACTGATGGTTTTGCTGGCGGCCTGGAAATAAGCGTCGAGGCTGTCCTTGACCGCACGGAGATCGTCGGCCTCGCTGCGGCCGCTGCGGGAGACCCGCAGGCTCGCGGCGGCATAGCGGTCCACGGCATGCTGGATGGCGGCGCGCTGCTCGGCCAGAGGCGCTATGATTCGCTCGAAGTCCTGCCGTGTCTGGGCTTCGAGGGAGCGGATGATAGTGACGCGGTAGCGAATGACGTCCGCAGAGATATGGGCCACCTCGGTGGCGCCCAGCGTGTACTCGGTGTACATCAGCGTGATGTCCTGATTGACCTGGCTGAGGGCGCGGCCGCTCAGCAGGCCCAGGCTCGCGATCAGGATGCTGACCGCGAGCTGTTTCCAGGATGGACGGGGGAACCCTTTCATGCGTGTGGCTTCCACGACCCTCTTCCCATTATGTTCGCGTTGACTATACCAGATTGCGGCGCGGAGAAGAAGCGATTGGCGCAATGGAGGCCCATGGGTCACTCCATGACGATCCGCCGGTCCACGTGGGCCGAAAGCGTCGGATCGTTGGAGACGAAGATCACCGACCAGGGCTCTTCCTTGCTGCAGAGACGGCGCAAAATGGTTTCACGAAGCACGGGAAGCATGTTGTGCAGGGTGCCGTCGAGGATCAGCAACTGAGGCCGCGTCACGATCGCGCGCGCGACGAGCAGGCGCAGCATCTGGCTGCTCGTGAATTCCTTGCCCCCTCCGTGGGTCGGCGTGCGCAGCGCCAGCGGAAGGGCTTCCACTTCGTCCTCCATGTCGACGAATCGCAGCGCCCATTTGATGTCGTCGTAGGACACCGGGCGGCCCATGGCGATGTTATCCTCCAGCGTGCCGTCCAACAGGGTGAGCTGCGAATCCAGAATCAGGCCGCGGCAGTTGTTCAGGGCGTGGATGTCCAAGTCGCGCAAGTCCACGCCGTTGTACTGGATGAATCCACTGGTCGGCGTGTGCAAGCCGGCCAGCACGCAGGCCAGCGTGGTTTTCCCGACGCTGTTGGCGGCGATGACGGCCACCTTTTCTCCCGGCGCCACCTCCAGGGTGAAGTCCCGGAAGACCGGCGGCGAATTCGGGTAGGCGAAGCCCACGCCCTTGCACGTCAGCCGGATGCCGTGGATCCCGACGTCCGGCAGGCTGAGATGCGCCTGTTCGAAATGCGTGTCCCGCGGGGTGGAGAAGAGGGCTCCCAGTTTGTGGAGCGCAGTGAACGCGTAGAACACGGAATACATCCGCCGGGCGACCGTTTCGGAATTGTTGACCATGCCCGTGATGATGACTTCCGAGGCGACGAATTGTCCGAGCGTGATCTGGCCGGAGGACAGCAGGTAGCCGCCGAGGGCGATCATGCCGCTGTGGACGACGGCCTGCCAGATGACGGCCGACTTGAACTGCGTGTAGGTGAGGATGTTGGTCCGCATCTTGCGGGCGTGTAGGTAGGGGACGAGCAGCTCGTTCGCGCGCTGCGCGAGGAACGTCGGGCTCGCGGAACTTCTGAGGTGGAGAATGTTCCGGGCCAGGTCCTGGAACCAGTGGAGCACCTCGTATTTGTGATCGGACATGGCCAGCGTGACGCGCAGCCCCCCGCGCGTCATGATCGTCAGCACGCCGGTGAATCCGGCGATGACGATCATGCTGTACAGGAGAAAGAAGGGGTGATAGGTGGTCAACAACGCCACGCCGACGAATCCGCCCACCACCATGTTCATGAAGTCGATCAGAAAGGCGTACAACGCCCGGTCGAAATATTCGGCTTCCAGCAGGTAGTTCACGGATTTCGAGATGCGGTTGGTGTCGCGGAGGTACGGCAGTTCCTTCGCCAGCGCCAGCATCGTGCGGCTGAACAGGCGCTGCCCGTGGTTCTCCAACGCGTCGGTCTGCCGGACACGGAACATGCCGATGAACAGGAGGGTCACGACCATGACCGTTGCCAGCGTCAAGGCCATGAGAGGCTGGACGGCATAGGCGAAGGTGTTGACCAGTTCCTGGACCGTCAGGGGCACGATCAGGTTGAAGATGCCGATGGCCAGGGCGTAGGTGAAGAGCAGGACCAGAAATTTCCGCTCGATCCCGTAATAAAACCACACGCGGGACAGCGTCGACTGAAACAGCCCGCGGGCGGTAAGCGGCGTGTGCGCGTCCGATGATTCCATCGAATTCTCCACCTAGGTGAGCAACGCCCGGCCGCCGTTTCCGCGTGAAACGGCGCCGACGGGCCCGTAGCCTAGCAAACCGACCAAGAAAATTCCATGCGCGACCGTTAGGGCTGCGACATCGGCCGATACGTGACCGGCATGGTAGCCGAGGCATTCACCGGGCTCCAGGCGCCGATGGCCCACTGATACAGGGCCAGGGCCTTCTGGTAATCGGCCAGTGCGCGGAGATACTGGTTTTCAGAATCCACCGCCAGCCGCTCACGCAAATTCACGAACAGCACGCTGGTGGCGCCGAGGCCGAACCGGAACCGCTCGCCCTCCTCCAGCGTTTTTGCCAGTTGCAACGACTGCTGCGCGGCATCAATGCGCTGCTTGGCGCGTTCCACGGCGGAGAGCGCGTTGTCTACGTCCACGAGTACTTGTTGTTCGCGAAACAACTGGGTCAGCACCAGCCGGTCGGCCTTGCCCTGCGCCTCGAGCACCTCGCCGCGGGCCTTGCGTTGCAGGAACGGAATCCGCAGGACCGCTTCTCCCGAGTAGCCCAATCCGAGCACGTATTGCTGGGGCTGCCGGACCGGCTGTGCCGTCAGATCCAGGCTGGGCAGCAGATTGTTCTTCGCCAATTCAAGATCGATGTTGTTGATCTTGGCTTCGACGCCCACGGCCAGCACTTCCGGCCGGCGCGCCCGTGCGGCCAGCCTGTCGGCCTTGACGGCTTCAGGCATCGGGAGCGGGACCGGTTTCTGGAAGTCCGGCACGCGCCTGCCCGCCGGCGCCATCGGCGCGCCGTTCTCCCAGAGGAAGAGCGACAATTTATATTGTTCCTGTTCAACGCCGCGCGTCGCGGCGATGAGGATTTCCCGCCGGCGCTGCACTTCCTGGTTCGCCTCGACGGCGTCCAGCGGGGCGGAAAGACCCGTCTTGGCGCGTTCCTCGATCTGCTTGAAGCGGTCCTCGGCCACCTTGAGGGCCCGTTGCTGCACGTCCACCAATTTCCACGCGGCCACCCAGTCCCAGTATTGTCCGGCCGCGGCCAGGAACAGATCCTGGCGGGTCTGCGCGATTTCGATTTCGGCGCGTGGATCGGCCAATCCGGAACGCTGCAGCTCGGCGTTTTCGGGGTTCACCATGAATCCGCGCAGCAGGGGCATGCTGGCGCCCATCAACAGCTGGCCGCCGTTGCCGAGACTCAAGTCGGGAACCGTGATCGCCGTGGTGCCGAACCCCTGACGGAAACCGGCGAGGCCCTTGAAGCCGGAGGGGTGCAGCATTTCGAGAAACGTATCGTTGAACCCGGCCGTCTGCGTGTTTCTGATGCCGGCCTGGGCCTGCGCGGACGGCGTGAACCGTTCGACCTCCAGCGCGTTGCCGAGGACCGGTTCGAACGCACCGAGGGCTTTGAGCAGCTTGCCGCGGGCGGCGATTTTTTCCGTGCCGGCCCCCTTCAACAGCGGATGGGACCGGTCCACCCAGGCCAGTACTTCGTTGAGGCTGAGCGGAATCGGCGGCAGCGGCCTGGCCGTTTTGGGCTCGTCGGGCGCCGCGCCGGCCGGCACGGGCGCCTGGCCGACCAGCAGACCGAGCAGCACAAAAACGATGAGGACGAGACGTGTCATGGCAGGCTCCATTCTAGACGTCAGACAACTGCGATGATGACGAGCATCCGACGGCGGTGCGCCATCGGCGGATTCGGCAACGGTGTGGCGATGGCGTGTGCGTGGCTATTTCGCGCCCCGTCCCGCCTTGGGCAGCAGGGTGTCCATGAGAGACGGAGGTCCTTCCTGATAGTCCGGCGGGAACAGGTTGAACCGGCGCCACAGCTCGTACCAGAGCGGCACGCGGTTTAGGAGCACCCAGCCCATAACCTTGGTGCCCTGCCGGACGTGGGATTGGTCCGGCCAGGGGCGGTCGTCCGGGTCCGGCACGACCCAGAACCGGAAATTACCCTTGCCGTCGTCCACCTGATCCACCACCTTGATGATGCCGCCGAACGTGCCAGCCATCAGTTCGGGCCAGGCGGGGAGCGGAATGGCCGGAATGCCGTAAAAGAGCAGGCGGACTTTTCGGCCGGGGTTGAGCAGCGGGGCGTCGAGGCCTTCCGCCGTCATTTCCACCGCCTTGTCCGAGCTGATCGGAGAGATCTTGACCAGCTTGTCGCCCTGCCGGATCGTTTCGCCCGGACCGACCTCCGCCATCTTCACCACGGTGCCGTCGGTCGGCGCTGTGATGCGGCTATAGAGGCGACGCTGGGTCGCATTGGACAGGTTCAGGCTCACCCGCGCCAGTTCGTCGGCCGCGTGGCTGGCGTCGGCGAGGGCGCCGGCGCGCTGCCCCTCCGCGTTCAGCAGTTGCTGCAGCACCTCCGCACTGATCTGGTCGCGGCCGAAGCTCAATGCCTTCATGTGCTGCTGCGCTTCCTTGAGTTGCGCTTCGGCGGCCTTGAGTTCCGCCTTGCTGGCGATCGCCGCCTGAATCGTGACTTCCAGTTCACGTTGGGACACCAGCCCCCGCGTGACCAGTTGTCGGTGCCGGTCCACGTTCAATTCGGCCGTGTCGTAGGCGATCTTGGCGGCGACGATACGCTGCTCGGCGGCGCGGACCTTGTTCTCCGCCTCCACGACACGCGCTTCGGCGGAGGGGACGGCCGCTTTGACGAGGTTTTCCATTTCGGTGATGCGTTTTTCGAGTTGCGCCGCGCGGTCGATCGCCGCCTTGCGTTTGGTTTCCAGCGCGACCTTCTGCTGCTCCATGAGCGCCAGCAGTTCCGGCGCCATGAAATTCGGATCGATGTCGGCCAACTCGAGAATCAGCTCGCCCTGCTTGACGCGCACGCCTTCGAGGACGTGCCATTTCTTGATGCGGCCGGTGATCTGGGCCTCGATGTCCTGCGGACGCTCGTAGGGCGAGTAGGCGGAGAGTTGTCCTCTGGCCGTGACGGTCTGGGTCCAAGGCGCGAACGCGAGGGCGAGGAAAAAGATGCTGAGAATGCGGATGGCCTTGCGGGACCAGGATCGCAGATACTCGGGAATCTGCGCCATCTCCCAAGCCTGCAATTTCCGCGATGTCGCCAGATCGTCAATGGTCAGCAGCGGCTCCAAGCCGGTTGACTCGACCGCGCTGCTGCCTTTGAGGGTTTCGGCAAATCGTTCGATGAAGAACGGCATGGTAGTTCCTGTGCCCCTGTCTCCACGCAACCCTATTTCTTTTTATCATACGGGAATATCCCAAGTCCGTCAAATTGCGGGCAAATTCTGGTTGCGCACAAAGCTTGACGGCAAACTTGACCTCGAAGGGCGACAACGATAAGGTGGGGCTCCCGAGACGGCGAACACGATGGGCTCTGGTTCATGGGGGACGGCAGGCGCAGACAGGAAAGAGCACGGCACCGTCGGGCATGGATCGTAAATCACTAACCATTTTGGGATCTCGTTAGGGGGAGGCAATGGCGGTACGGCGGACGGGCAAGACGGCGAATAAGCCGGTCGTTGGCATCGTTGGCGGCAGTAAGACGGATTTCCCCGTCCTCGAAAAAGCCGTGGCGGTCCTCAACCAACTGGGCATCCCCAACGAACTGCGCGTCGTCTCCGCCCATCGCACGCCGGACCGGCTCTTCACATATGCGGAACAAGCGGAAGGGCGCGGTCTCGCCGTGATCATCGCCGGTGCCGGCGGCGCGGCGCATCTGCCGGGCATGCTGGCGGCCAAGACGCATCTGCCCGTGATCGGCGTGCCGGTGCCGACTGAAAATCTCCGTGGCCTGGATTCGTTGCTTTCCATTGTTCAGATGCCCAAGGGCATTCCTGTCGCCACCGTGGCCATCGGAGGTGCGGAAAACGCCGGTCTCTTGGCGGCGCAGATTCTCGCCGGCCGCAACCGCACCATTCGCGAGCGGCTAATCAAGTTCCGCGCCGCACAGACGAAAGCTGCCCTCGAATCGTCTCCTGAATATAAGGGGTAGCGGGATAAAGGGGGAAAGACCCGGCGATGAGTTCCCCTACGCCTGACGCTGCACGGTTCACGCATCACGCGATACACCCCGGTGCCATGCTTGGCATCCTCGGCGGCGGCCAGCTTGGGGCTTTCTTCACGGCGGCGGCCAAAACGCTTGGCTATCGTGTAGCTGTCTGGGACCCGGACGCCGATGCCCCCGCATTGAAGCTGGGCGACCTGCCGCTCGCCGCGCCGCTGACCGATCAAACCGCACTCGACACATTTTCAGCTGCGATCAGTGCCGCGACCTATGAATGGGAAAACATTCCCATCGCCACGGTGCAGGCGCTGGAGCAGAGGATGCCCGTTCATCCATCCGCCCGTATTCTGCAGGTCATCCAAAATCGTCTCCAGCAGAAAACCTTTCTGGCCGGCAAGAAGATTCCCGTTGCCCCGTTTCAGGCCGTGACGTCGCTGGATGAATTGACCGTGCCAGATGCTATCGGTTTCCCCGCGCTCTGCAAGACCGCCACGCTGGGCTATGACGGTAAGGGCCAGTGGCGACTGTCCTCTCAGGATGATGTCCGCCGTGTCCAGCAGGAGCTGAAGGGGCAACCACAGCCGCGGTGGATCATCGAACAGTTTCTGCCGTTCGAAAAAGAACTCTCGGTGCTGGTGGTGCGGGGAGCAGATGGGGATCGACGGCTCTATCCGGTCGTCGAAAACGTCCACGAAGACGGCATTCTAAAAACGACCCGCGTGCCAGCAGGCATTGACGACAAAACTGCAACGAGGGCCGCGGCCCTGGCAGGGTCAGTCGTTGACGCACTCAATGGAATTGGCGTCTTCTGTGTGGAGCTGTTCCTGATGAAAGATGGCCGGCTGTTCGTCAATGAGGTGGCCCCGCGCCCACATAACTCTGGGCACTATACGCTCGATGCCTGCACCGTCTCACAGTTTGAGCAGCAAGTGCGAGCGGTCTGTGGTCTGCCGCTGGGCGAGACGAAACTGACGCATCAGACTGTGATGGTGAATTTGATCGGCGAGAATTTTACAAAAGCCACGACCGACGCAAAGATTAAAACATTTCTCCGAGATGCTGGCGCCAAGCTGCACATCTACGGGAAAAAATCCGTCCGTCCCAGTCGAAAAATGGGGCACGTGACGTTCTTGGGGATGACCGCTGATGCTGCACGGACATCGGCGGACACCCTTACGCAGATGCTTGGTTGAAAAGGCCGCACGACGGATACGGACAAATCGCTTCAAGCGGGCAGGAGCAAGAGGCCATCTTGCCCCGCGCGCTTTTCAGTCCCAGCGCTGCCAGCCCCGCTGCCGCGCGGGCGCGAAGAACCGCACGGAGGGATCCTTGAACAATCCGATCAATACCATGCCCGCGACGAAGCCGCCCACGTGCGCGAACCACGCCACGCCTCCGCCACCCTGTCCCAGGCTCATCCCGCCGCTCAGCAGTTGCAGCACGAACCAGAAGCCGAGCACGATCCCGGCCGGCACATACATCGTGCGCGTGAAGATGCCCAGGGGAATGAGCACCAGCACCTGCGCCCGCGGAAACAGTAACAGATAGGCGCCGAGCACGCCAGAGATGGCGCCGCTCGCGCCAACCATCGGCACGCCCGACGCAGGATCGGTCAGCGCGTGGCTCATAGCCGCGATCACGCCGCAGGAGATGTAGAAAATGACAAATTTCACGTGTCCCATCACGTCTTCAATGTTGTTTCCGAAGATCCAAAGATAGAGCATGTTGCCGATCAGGTGCATCCAGCCACCGTGCAGGAACATGCTCGTGAAAAGTGCAAGAGAAGCGGGAAATCCAACATCGATATCCGGCATCGTTTTCTCGTGCCCAAAGATCGCGGCAGGAATTGCGCCATAGTGCAAGACAAAGTCTTCGCCGATTTTATCAGGCAAGGCAGCTTGGTAGAGAAAGACCAGGGAGCACATGACGATCAGCGCGATCGTGACGATCGGGTTGATCTCGGTCGAGTTGTCGTCGTAGAGCGGAATCATAAATCAAGCATGAAGCAGGAAGTTTGAAGTGAACAGTTGTGTGTCGTACTAGTGTTTTCTTTTCCCTCCCGTCTTTTTACGTCGCACGGCAGCCTTCCCGCGTCGCACGCGTTGTCGAGACAGCGGAGCTAGCGGTGCATGAGCGTGCGCGCCGAGCGGTATGGAGAAACCCGCTGCGTGCGTATGCCCACCGCCGTCGTATTGCTTGGCAATGGCCTCGACATCTGGTCCGTCCCCGCGCGAGCGCAGGCTGAAGTAGCGGCGGCCGTCACGATCGTGCCAGATGATGACGAAGGGATGCTGGCCTGACAGCCGCTCGCCAATCTGGCTGCTGAGAATCGCGCTCTGCACGGCGGGCACGGTCTTCCCCTGAAACTTCACCATCACCAGTCCCTTGACCAGCTTGCTGATCATCTCGTGCTCGTAACGCAAAATGGCGCGACCTTCCGCGATCAGTGTCTCCTCCGTAAAGCTGTCCCAGAGTCGGAAGTCATAGGGATGAGCGGCGAGCGCGGCATTGACCTCGCGGCTGCCCGGCAGCGCCCAGGTCCAGAGGTCCTTGTCTTGGACGTAGAGTAGGAGTTGGGGCGCCGGTTGCTGATGCGCCCATTCCCAGGCCAGCACCGCGCCTGATTTTTTTTGATCGAAATGGGCATAAGGCAGGCCAGCCAGAGCTTTTTCCGCCGTGATGTGATGGTCCAGTACCAGCAAGCTCGCGGCGTCCTTGGCCACACTCTCGAGAATAGGACGGGGGTAGCTGAAATCCACGATGACGATCTGTTTCCCGGCCAGTCCGTCCGGGGGCGGCAGGCCATGCTTCACGGGTATGAAGGTGGCCGTGGGAAATTTTTTCCAGATGGCCCAGGCCGCGCCGAATCCGTCAAGGCACTCGGCATGGTAGAGCACGACGTCGGGCGCGAGGGGGGTGTGTGGAGCAAGCGTCATGAGAGAGGCAGCATAACACGTTGTTGTCGAGACGGTAAACGAGGAACGAGGACCTATGAATGGTGAATAACAGGAGACGGCGCAAGCCGTTCCCTCCTGCGGTCAGCGGTCATCATTCATGCGTCAGACTGATCGGGGAACCCATTGATCCGGTCGATAAGCTGCCGGAGCCGAGCGGGGCGACGGCGGTGATAGCGACAGGCGAGGCGCGGCAGCTCGGCCAGTTCTGGCTCGTCGGCCTCGTCGGGGAAGGCCGCCCGTTGTTCAAATGCACCCGCATCCAGCAGATCGGCGAATTCCGTGTTGAGCGTGCTCACTTGTCCGTCCGTTAAGCGCCGCTTAAGCCTCAGGACGAGCCGGCGGTCCACGAACCGGAGCGAATGGTAGATGCGATAAAACGTGACAATCTCGTTGACTGCAGCTTCGGTCGAGGTGAAGATTTTGTAGAGCGCCGTATCCTCGTCGTTGATCAGCTTGCGCGCACGCAACTGGCCGGTCACGAACCGGTTCCACTCGTGCCAGTAGTCGCTACCGGGCACGTGGAGACAGACGATGGGCTGCGGCGGCGCCTTGCCGGTCTGCACCAGCGTGAGCACCTCAAAGCCCTCGTCGTGCGTGCCGAAGCCACCGGGAAACAGCGCCACGGCCTGCGCCTCCTTCAGAAACATCAGTTTGCGCGTAAAGAAATATTTAAATGTCACGAGCTTGGGATCGTCGGTAATCGTTGCGTTGGTGCCCTGTTCGAAAGGCAGCATGATGTTGACGCCGAAGCTCTGCTCGCGGCCAGCCCCTTCCTGCGCTGCGCCCATGATGCCATCAGCTGCACCAGTGATGACCATGTAGCCAGCCTCGACGATTCGTTTGCCGAACTCGGTGGCCAGCTGATAGTCCGGCTCGCACGGGCGCGTACGCGCGGAGCCGAAGATGCTGACCTTGGGGCGGTCGCGGTATCGGCCGAAGACTTTGAAGGCGTAGCGCAACTCGCGCAGCGTGCGGTTGAGAATTTTCAGGTCGAGCGTGTCGAAGCTCGGATCGTTTAGGCGGAGCACGGTTGCGAGCATTTCCCGGACCAGTGTTTTGGACAGATCGTCCGCGGGCGCCGCCAACAGCGCCTGGACCTGCTCAATAATTTGTTCGTTGGTCAGCGCGGGGTGCCCACGCGAGGATTTTTGTGCGGGAGAGGGACCCGTCATGAGCGGAGCTTACTCCATTGCATGGAGGTGGTCAAAACAGGGCTTGTTTGCTTGTCAAAGTGACGCAGGGTGCCGTATTCTTCCACCGGTGTTGCGCAAGCACGACACATGAACACAATCGCACAGCAGTTTCATGAGCGGGCTGGACGTATTCCGCATCACGGACTCGGTCTGTCTGTAGACGTCTACCAGCCCGACCTCTTCGAACTGGTTGAGGCCCTGGACCGGCGCGGACTGCCTGGTGGCTATTTCGAAATCTTCAAAGCGGCGCCAGGCGCGCTCGAATCGGTCCGTCGTCGCCTGCCTGACGTGCTGTTCGCGTACCATGCCGAAGGACTTTGGGTGACACAGCCGTATCCCGAACGGGTGGCGCCCTTCGCCGCCGATCTCAACGACGCGGCCGACCAGCTCGCCATCCTTGGCAGCCACTGGCTCAATCACGAGTGCGCGGCCAAGCAGATGGCGGGCTACACCTTCGGGACCTATCTGCCCGCGCTCTTCACGCGCGCGAGCGCGGGGGTGACGGCGGAGAACATTGCTCGGGCGCAGCAGCGGCTGGACCGCGATGGACGCGATGGAATGGGGCCGCTGTTTTTGTTGGAGACGCCGCCGCTGACCTATATTGGATTTGGCGATCTTTCCATGCCGGAGTATTTTCGCCTGGTGACAGCGCAGACGCCCTGTGGCGTCGTGCTGGATGTCGGCCATGTCTGGACGGTCTATCGCTACACGGGGGCCTGGCGACACCGTTCGGTCGAGCAATTCCTGGCCGAGTTTCTGGATGCGTTACCGCTCGAGCGGGTGATCGAGATCCACATAGCTGGACTGGCGCTCCACCCAAGCGTGCCCGCCCGGCACGCTGCTGGTGAGCTGCCCCTATGGCTCGATGCCCACGGCGAGCCCATTCCGGAAGTACTCACGGATATGCTGGCGCAGGTGCTCGATCACAAGGGGCTAACGCATCTAAAGGGGGTGGCGCTGGAAGTGGATACGAAGCCCATTCCAACGATTGTTGAAGAATTTGCACGGACGCGCGAGCAATTCGGGAAAAGGGTTGTCCCGTACGAACAGCCAGCGGGTGCAGTTCCTTCTCAGCACACCATGGCTTTGGTCACGGACGCGGAGATTCTGACGGAGCAGTACGAGCGGTACGCGCAGATCGTAACGGGACAGACGACCGCTGGCCTGCCGGTGCTCGGCGGGGAGGCGGCGAATCTCCCGTTGTATGTGAACCATTATCTTCCGCACGAAATTCTGGAGTGGGGCGGGGCTGTCCAGGATATGTTTCCGGAAGCCTGCCGCCTGCTGGATGGGGCGGGCGTGGATGTCCGTGCTTTTGTCTGGTTCTGGTTCCGCGACCCGTGCGCCGACGAGCGAGGGCGCAGGCGCAAGGCGGAGGAGTCCTACGATTTCTTCCTGCTCAAAATCACCCGTTTCGTCGCATTTGTCTGCGACGTGCTGCCTGCGGCCATAGACACGGTGCAGCGGGAGGCCGCCAAATTGCGCGACGCGTATCACGCAGCCTGCCAACCGACTGGCACGTCAACCGTCAACGGGCAAACGAGCGAATATGTCTCTTGCAAATGACGAGTCACGGCTGACGAATCACGGCTTTTGGGAAGCCCTGCCGCGTCCGATCATCGGCCTCGCCCCCATGGACGGCGTGACCGATGCACCGTTCCGCCTGACCGTGGCAAACCAGGGGCGTCCCGACGTCCTGTTCACCGAGTTCACGAGCGTGATGGACGTCTGCCGCGGTCCGTCCCATCTGCTGGCATCGCTCATCTACAGCGAGTGCGAGCGGCCGATCGTCGCACAGTTGTACGGGAAGCAGCCGGAGCTGTTTTATCAGGCCGCGCAGATGGTCTGCGAGCTGGGGTTTGACGGACTGGACATCAATATGGGCTGTCCCTCCCGGAACGTGGCCTCGTCCGGCTCGGGTGCGGGCTTGATCCGCACGCCGGATCTGGCGCACGACATTATCCGTTCCGCGCGGCAGGGCATCGCCGACTGGGCGGCGGGACAATCACTGGCGGATGCCGGATTGAAAGATGCGCGGGCGGAGATCGTCCGTGCCATGAACGCCCGCCGCGGCGGGCCGCCCATCGTGCGTCGCGCGATCCCACTCTCGGTCAAGACGCGCATCGGCTATGATGCGGTCATTGTCGAGCGTTGGATCGAGCATCTGCTGGCCGAACGGCCGGTGGCGATTTCGGTGCACGGGCGGACGCTCGCGCAGATGTACCGCGGCGAGGCCGACTGGTCGGCGATCGAACGGGCGGTGCAGCTCGCCCGCGGCACGGGCACGCTCTTGCTGGGCAACGGCGATGTCCGGTCGTTGGAGGACGTCATGCAGCGCGTGCGGCGGTACGGTGTCAACGGTGTGCTGGTCGGCCGCGGAGCTCTAGGCGAGCCCTGGCTGTTTCGCCAAAAAGACGCGGCCCGCGCGGCTGTCGGTGATCCTGCCAGTGTCATTCTGCCTGAAGCGCCTTCGCCGGAAGAACGGTTTCGGGTCATGCTCGATCATGCCCGGCAGGTCGAGACGCTGCTCCACGCCAGCCAATTTCCGCGCATGCGTAAGCATCTGGGCTGGTACTGCAAGGGATTCCCCGGTGCCGCCGCGCTACGCGCCGCGATGATGCGGGCCTCGAGCAGCGCGGACGTCGTGCGGTTCCTGGCTGAGCATCAGGCCGCGCGCGTTTCCACGCTGGTATTTGAGCCGGTTGTTCCGTCCCTCTGATGCGGCTCATCCTCGCGTCGACTTCACCGCGCCGCAAGGATCTTCTGGCGCTGTTGAACGTTCCCTTCGTGGTGATCGCCCCCAACTTCCAGGAGCAGATCACGGCGGATGTGCCGCCGGAGGCTCAGGCCGGGACCTTCGCGCTGGGGAAGGCGCAGTCCTGCGCACGATCGCACACCGAGAGCCTGGTGCTGGGGAGCGACACGCTGCTCGCCGTGGGCAGTCTGATTCTCGGCAAGCCGGCTGACCAGGGGCAGGCCGGCACTATGCTGCGGCAGCTGCGCGGGCGGGAGCACCGCATTTTCACGGCTGTGGCGCTCTGCCACGCTGCGCTGTGCGTTGAGCACGTGGTCGTGGATACTGTGCGGGTCTGGATGAAATCGTTCAGCGACGCCGACCTCGTGGCCTACTTGGAAGGCGGGGAATGGCAGGGTAAGGCTGGGGCCTATTCGATCCAGGGAAAGGGCGGTAATTTGATCGAACGGATCGATGGCGATTTCACCGCCGCTGTTGGACTACCGCTGAAGACCGTCGCCTCGCTGCTGACCGCCCACGGGGTGCCCCTCGGGGCCTCCGTGGACGAGCTTTACTGCACCAAGCCCTATCCGAATTGGAGCGCATTTTCACGCGAAGGCTAGGGGCAAACCGCGCGAGGAGAGAGGGGCGGTCGCAAGGTATCCTTTTCATCCGTTGCCCATAGCCTTTTCCCCCATGCCTTCTGCAATCGTTGCTTTCCCCTCAAAGGTTTTCCTACAATATGTTTACAGCGGTACGGACTTGTTTAGAAGGAGTGTCAAATGCGGGCAGGGATGATCGGATTCCTCGCGGTGTGCGGCGGAGTGCTGGCGGCGGCTCCGGGCTGGGCCATCGACGTGAAGCTGACGATGGAGGAGGCCAAGAAGTCGCTCGAGGCTGGCCGCGCGCCGATGGAAAAGGCGGCGGATTCTGCCAAGCCGGATGAAGAGATCAAGAAGCTGATGCAGCAGGCCTCGATGGTCACGCGCATCGGCGCCGACCCCGAGAAGGATGCTTGCGGTACCAGCGCTGTGCTGCGGACCAAGCGGTTCTGGCTGGAGTCCTGGGGCCGCAAGGAAGCCACCGAGTCCAGGAAGCAGAATCAGCAGATCCGCATGCCGGCCGACAAGATCCAGAAGTACCTCGACATGCCGAATCTGGAGATCGAAGTGCAGCTCTGCGGCGAGGACGAGTATTTCGCGGAGGGTGTGCAGGTGGCTTTCCAGCAGGGCTCAAAAACCGTCAAGCCGGTGGACGTGAGTCCCGCTGACCGCGGGCGTAAGATCGACATCGCGGACAGGGGGGTGGCCTTCCGCACCCGCTTCACCGCCCGGTTCGCCTACGACACCTTTGATCCAAACGGGAAGACGAAGGTCGTCGTCTTTTTCATGGACGGTAAGCAGATCGAATTCGACGCGGATTTCTCGAACGTCAAATAGGTGAGAGGTCCAGGGCGAGCGGCCAGCGGCGCACTAGGTTTGAAACGAAAATCTACTCCCCCGACTCCAGCCCCCTGCCTTCTGCCAATCGCAGCGTGTAGAGGTACTGGTAGAGTCCCTTCTGGTCCATCAACTGGTCGTGCGTGCCTTCCTCGACGATCCGGCCCTTGTTCAGCACCAAAATGTGATCGGCCCGCTGCACGGTCGTGAGCCGGTGGGCAATCACGAAACTCGTCCGCCCCTTCATGAGTCGGTCCAGCGCCTCCTGCACCAGCCGCTCCGATTCAGCGTCCAGCGCCGAGGTCGCCTCGTCTAAAATCAGGATGCGCGGATTCTTGAGCACCGCGCGCGCGATGGCCAGCCGTTGGCGCTGACCGCCTGAGAGATTCACGCCCTTCTCCCCGACGATCGTCCGGTAGCCGTCCGGCATGGCGCTGATGAACTCATGCGCGTTAGCGGCCTTGCTGGCGGCAATGACCTCGTCGTCGGCCGCGCCGTCGCGGCCGTAGCGGATGTTGTCCGCGATGGTGCCACCAAAGAGAATTGTCTCCTGCGGTACCAGCGCGATCTGTCGGTAGAGGCTGTCGAGTGTAACCCGGCGTAGATCGTGCCCGTCGATCGCAATCGCACCTTCGGCGGGATCGTAGAAGCGGTGCAGCAGGTTAATCAGCGTTGTCTTGCCCGATCCAGTCGGTCCGACGAGCGCAACCATGTGGCCCGGCTGCATCGTGAACGACACGTCTGAGAGCACCGGCTGGCGTGGGTCGTAGGCGAAGCCGGCATGTGATACGGTGACCGCGCCCTTGATCAGCGGGAGTTCAACGGCGTCCGGGGCATCACGAACCTCCGGCTGCGTGTCGAGAATCTCGAAGACGCGCTGCATTGCGCCCTGCGCTTCCTTGATCTGCGAGAAGACGCGCGCCGCGGATCCGAAGGGCCCGATCAGAATGCCGGCAAAGAGTACGAAGGCGAACAGATCACCGGGCGAAATCGTCCCCTCGATGACCTGGCGGCCGCCGTACCACAAAACCGCCGCCGCTGAGGCAAAGGTCAGCACTGTGATCACCGGCACGAAGACGGCCATGATCGCAGCGCGGCGCAGCGCGGTCGCCATGTTCGACTGGATCTGCGAAGAGAACCGTGCCGCCTCGCGGGTCGTCTGCACAAAGGATTTCACGACGCGGATGCCGGAGAAGACTTCTTCCGCAATCGTCGTTGTGTTGGCGGTCTTGTCCTGGATCGTCGTTGAGAGCGCCTTGAGCTTTCGGCCGAAGAACTTGGCCACGACGACCAGCAACGGCAGCAGGATCAGAATCAGCAGGCAGAGGCGCCAGTTCATGATGAGGAGAAAGCCCACGCCGCCGACAAAGGTGACGAGGTGTTTAGCTGAATCGATGGGCGTCTCCGTTACCGTGGTCTGGATCACGCCGACATCGTTCATGAGGCGCGAAAGAATCTCGCCGGTGCGGCGCTTTGCGAAAAATCCCAGCGACAGGGTCTGGAGGTGCACGAAGAGGTGCGTGCGGAAGTCCGCCATGATCCGTTGCGACACCCAGGCGACGAGATAGCCGTGCCCCATCGCCAGCAGGCCCTGGCCGACCATTAGAGCAAGGACGGTCCAGACGAGCGTCGTCATGGCCTGGATGTCACGGTGAATCGTGATGACGTCCCACAAATTGCCGGCCAGCCGCAGTAGGACGAGGTTCAGCGCGGCCGCGGTGGCGACGAGCAGCATGGCCGCGGCCATGCGCGGGAAATAGGGCTTTAGAAACGGCAGAAAGCGTGAGTAGTAGGACATAAGTGAAGTTGTCTGTTAACAGTGCACAGTAATCAGGATGGGCGGAGACACGGGGTATTCAGTGATGGGTGAAGGGCTGGACAGGAAACTAGTGACGGACAACCGCAAACTGACGCCGCTGCGCTCGATCTGCATGATGGACGCGATCAGGTTCTTGTTCAGCGAGACGCAATCTGTCTGTGTCGGGTCGGTGATCGACACGACGGGCAGGCTGATGGCCCGCCTCGATGCCTTGTTGAGCACAGCCGACAGGCGGTTGCGCATCGGCAGACTGACGGCTGCCCCCTATAGACATGCCGTTGACGGCCGCGATCTGTTCGCGGCCTTTCTTTATCTCGAACATGGGCGCCTTCCGGTGGCCTGAGCTTAGCCCTGCGTTCTGCGACGCAGAAATTTTTGCTTTCGGCGAAGCTTCCGGAACTTGTGCTTGCGCATTTTCTTGCGGCGCTTTTTCAACACGCTGGACATAATTTTGTCTCCTGTGCGGGGCGGAGTGTAGTGGGTTTTTTCTGCAAAAGCAAGCCGCAGATGTCAACGATGAACTATGAATGATGAACAATGAACCGAGGCGGGCCAAAGCCAGGACTTCCTGCTGCCGCGCCCCGCGTTCATTGTTAGCCTTGACGCCCCACGGCGCCGCTTCCTATACTGCCTCATGCGGTGCCCCATCGTGCGCGGACTCATCCTCCTGCTCGCCCTGCTGGCCGCGGTGCTGCCGGGCTGTTCCTCCAAAGATAACCGGTATCCTGAAGACCACGCTCGGTTCGTGAAAATTGATAAGACCGTGGAAGCCCTGCGCACGGCGTATGTCCGCAAGGATCTGTCGGACATCCAGGGGCTCATGCTGCCAAAGGAGGCGCTGGAGAAGGTTGTGCTCGACATGCAGCAGGATTTTTCGACCTTTCAGGAGATTTCCCTCGACTGGACCCTCGACCGCGTCCTGATCGAAGCCGAAACGATCGACGTGGTCGTTAACTGGGCCGGCCAGTGGCGCAAGACGCCGGCCGACCAGGGTTTCCACGAGCGCGGCCAGGGCGTGCTCAAGCTGGCCGGTGAAAAGACCATCCTGTTGAACGGTCTGGATGGCGACCTGCCCTTCGGCATGGCCACGCGCCGCGCCGGCTCCGAGCCACCGCGTCCCGGCCAGCCCTGATGCCTTCCTCGCAGCGGTTCCGCCCGTTCCCTCAGATCCCGCAGGCGGATTTTCTCGTCATCGGCAGCGGCGTCGCGGGCCTTCGCGCGGCCATCGAATTGAGCCACCACGGCCGCGTACTGGTCATCACCAAGGGCCATCCCCTTGAAAGCAGCTCAATCTACGCACAGGGCGGTGTTGCCGTCGCGTTGAGCGAGGAAGACGATGTCTCCATCCATTTGAACGACACGCTCAAGGCCGGCCATGGCTTCTGCCGGCGGGACGCCGTGCGCGTACTGGTGGAGGAGGGGCCGGGGCGCATTCGCGAACTGATCGGCTGGGGAGCGCGCTTCGACAAGATCGGCAGTCGGTTTGCCTTCGCGCACGAGGCGGCGCACAGCCGTAGCCGCATCCTGCGGGCGCGTGGCGATGCGACGGGCAATGAAATGGTCCGCGCGCTCACAGCCCAGGCCCGCAAGCAGAAACAGATTCAACGGCTTGGCCACCACTTTACGGTGGATCTGGTCGTCACCGGCGGACGATGCCGAGGCGGGCTCGTGCTGGACGAGGCGACCGGTGAGCGCTTTGTGGTGCCGGCGCGCGCCGTGATCCTCTCGACCGGCGGCGCTGGCCAGATCTATGCGCGGACGACCAATCCGCCCAATGCGACCGGGGATGGTATGGCCATGGCCTATCGGGCTGGAGCGGCGCTCGAGGACATGGAGTTCGTGCAGTTTCACCCGACCGCGCTCTACTTGCCGAACAGTCCCCCCTTTCTCTTGTCCGAAGCGATCCGTGGCGAGGGCGGGCGGCTGCGCAATGTGAAGGGTGAGCTGTTCATGAACCGCTACCATCCGGACGCCGAGTTGGCCCCGCGCGACATCGTCTCACGCGCGATCTGGTCCGAGATGGCGGCTACGCGCTCGCGGCATGTCTATCTGGACGCAACGCACCTGAGTGCCTCGTTCATCAAGCAGCGGTTTCCGACAATCTATTCGACCTGCCTCCGTTACGACATCGACATGACGGAGGAATGGATTCCCGTCTCGCCCAGCGCCCACTACATGATGGGCGGCGTGCGCACCGACCCGCACGGCGCGACCAGCCTGCCGGGCCTGTTCGCCGCGGGCGAGGTGGCCTGCAGCGGCGTGCACGGGGCGAACCGCCTGGCCAGTAATTCGCTGCTCGAAGGCTTAGTCTTTGGAAGACGCGCGGCTCTGGCGGCCGTAGCCTATGCCAGGAAGCAGCGGGGCGCGGCCGGTCTGCTGCCATCAGTGAAGGAGCTGGACGGCGGCCATCCGGCCACATTGGAAGATGCTGAAAAGCTGCGCAGCTCGCTCCGCCGACTGATGTGGGGGAAGGTTGGTTTGGCGCGCACTGGCGACTCGCTTGCCGCCGCGCTCGGGCAGCTCTCGCGCTGGGAGCGGCTCGTGAACCGTCCCTTCACCTCGCGCCTCGCGCTCGAAGTCAAAAACATGGTGCAGGTGGCGCACTGCGTGGCCGAAGCCGCGCTCTGGCGGACCCACAGCGTCGGTGCGCACTACCGCGCGGATTATCCGACCGCCAAGCGTCCCGGCGGGACCCAGCACAGCCTGGTGCAGTTGGGAAGCAAGAAGGTAAAAGTAAAAAGAAATAAGCAGTGAGAAGGGTGGTCGTGTTAGCGGCTCTGCTCGGTTGACGCACCGAGCAGGGTGGGCAGCGGGGTGATCAGGGCGCCCAGTGCACGAACGGAACACAACCGCTCTCAAGGAGCGCCCGCGGGTCTAAATCAAAACACTTGAGATACGGATGAAAAATAATTGGAGCGGGGGGAATTGTCCGGTCGGCGCTCAGGCCAGAAAGCGACTGAGATTGGTGCGGAATGCCTCGTGCAGGGATTTGGTGACAGGACCGGGCTGGCCGCCGCCGATCGCGTGCCCATTCACCTCGCGGACGGGCATGAGCTCGAAGGTCGTGTTGGTCAGAAACACTTCGTCAGCCTGCCGCAGGGCCTCCGGCAGATAGTGCTGCTCCTCCGTCAGCAATGCCTGCTCGCGGGCTAGTGTCAGGATCACGTCACGCGTGATGCCGTCCAAGATGCCGCAGGCCACGGACGGCGTACAGAGGCGCTTGCCCTGCACAAAAAAAATATTGCTCGTCGTGCATTCCGTGAGATGCCCTTCAGCGTTGAGCATTACGCCGTCGAAGGCGTCGGCCTTCGTTGCCTCCTGCTTGGCCAGAATGTTGTTCAAAAAGTTGAGCGACTTGATCTGCGGCGAGAGAGCTGTGGCCAGGTTACGACGCACGGTCGTTGTGATCAGGCTAACCCCCTTCGTAAATAGATGTGTCGGATAGGCCTGGAACGGCTTGGCAATGACGACCACGGTCGGCTTTGGGCAGAGGCTCGGGTCGAGGCCGATCTCGCCCGTGCCGCGTGAGACGGTGATACGCAGATAAGCATCACGCAGATTGTTCCGCGCGATGGCATCGTTGACGACATGGGGCCAGTCTTTTTCCGGAAGGGGTAGTTCCAGCCCGATCAGTTTCGCCGAACGCTGCAGACGAGCGAGGTGCTGCGCTAGCATGAAGACACGACCGTCGTAGGCCCGCAATGTTTCGTAGATGCCGTCGCCGTAGAGGAACCCGTGGTCAAAGACGGAGATTAATGCGTCGTCGCGCGCGACGAATTTATCGTTGAGGAATACCCACATAGGATCTTGTATTCAGTCTTCAGTTGCCAGTTATCAGTGTCAAGGACAGAAACGTTTCTGTCAATCCCTCCACCTGAAAACTGTAAACGGAGAACGGACGACGAGTCTAAGTTTCGCTTAGCGCTTTTAAAAAGGCCTCGGCCTTGAAGAGGGTCTCTTCATATTCCTTGAGGGGCTCGGAATCAGCAACGATTCCAGCACCGACCTGAAGATAGCCGCGTCCGCCGACCAGGAGCATCGTGCGGATGATGATGTTCAGATCGAGGTCGCCGCTCCAACTGAGATAGCCCATCGCGCCGGTGTACGGCCCGCGCCGGACCGGTTCGAGCCCTTCCAGAATTTCCATGCAGCGGATCTTCGGGACGCCGGTGATCGTGCCTCCGGGAAAGACGGCTTTGAGGAGGTCGAACCCATCCAATCCATCGCGCAGCTCGCCGGTGACGTTGGAGACGATGTGCGAAACGTGGGAATAGCGCTCCACGACCATGAGTTCGTCCGTGCGGACCGAGCCGTATTTGCAGACGCGGCCCAGATCATTGCGCTCCAAATCGACCAGCATCAGATGCTCGGCCCGCTCTTTCGGGTTCGTGATCAGCTCTTCTGCCAGGCGGCGGTCGTCGGCAGGGGTCTCGCCGCGCGGGCGCGTGCCGGCGATGGGCCGCGTGTCCACGCGGCG
Source organism: Nitrospira sp. (assembly GCA_016873435.1). NCBI lineage: Bacteria > Pseudomonadati > Nitrospirota > Nitrospiria > Nitrospirales > Nitrospiraceae > Nitrospira > Nitrospira sp. The sequence goes on along the minus strand of VGXF01000011.1, from coordinate 7,937 downwards.
GGCGTCCAATCGTACTAACCGCTCAGGCGAGGAACTGACTAGCGTCATGTTGTCGAAGGCCAGCAGGCCGGCGAAGGGCGAGGGGTTGACTGCGCGCACGCGGCTGTAGAGCGCCTCGCCCGCGCGCTGCCGGAAATGTTCGAGCGGCCAGCCGGGCGCGCGGTCAATCGTTAATCGCTGCGAGAGATTGGCCTGATAGATGTCGCCGGATCGGATGAACTCCTGCACTTGCGCGGCGCGCTGCACGTAATCAGCCCGGGACTGCTCGGGCGTCACCGTCAGGCGGCCGATGTGCAGGGCGCCTTCATCGCCCTTACGCTTTGCCTGCAGGCGCGCCTGCAACTCGGCCAAGCGGTCGCAGCCTTCGCGATAGAGCTTCTCGCGCAACTGGCCCTGCGCCCGGTCCAGCGGCGGCGCATAGATCAGATGGAGCGTGCGCGTGTGGTGGTCCAGTGCTGCAAAGCAATCCACGAAAGCGAACAGGAGATCCGGAAGGCGCAGGTCATCCGTGGCGAGAGTGGGCAGGTTTTCGAAGCGCCGGATGAGGTCATAGCCAAAATAGCCTACCGCCCCGCCGATGAAGGGCGGGGCCTTCTCAGGGCGCGACATGCGGGAGGCGCGCAGCAACTCGGCCAGCGCGGCGAAGGGTTCGCCCTTGTGGACGACGGAACCGTCGCGTGTCCGCAGCTCGTAACACGCATCCTTGCCGGAGAGTTCGAGGTAGGGGTCACTGCCGAAGAAAGACCAGCGGGCCGTTGCCCCCCCGCCTTTGCCGCTTTCGAACAAAAACGACGGCCGGCCGGGGACGGTCGCGCGCCGGTAGAGTTCAAAAACGTCGGCCTCCGGCTGGGGCAGAGACAGGATCAGCGGCTGCGCCGCCATCAAAAACCGCGCGCGCGACGGACGGATCATGGAAATGTTGTAACACAGCATCGGAGGGGGTGCCAGCGGGCGTCCACTCCCAACCGAAAGCCGGAAGGTGCTTCAAAAGTGGTCGCTCCGGTGCCATACTCGTTTCCGTCAAAGGGTTCCCTAGGTGTTCTCGTCATCCAGACACGAGCATTGCACAGTTGATGCTTCAACTTTGTGCAGTGTCAACCTTGAGGGCGAGCGAAGGGTTGACTTTTTCCCTTGGGTTTTGCTCAAATGCGCCGGGTTCGCTGTCACCATGCCTCCCTCAAATGATCCGTTTTATGCGGGCTTAGGGCAGGCGGTCCGGATTGGGACCGAGATGCTTGCGGCTCTAATCGTAGGAGGCGGGCTCGGCTGGGTTGCCGACACCTATCTGTTCGATGCCGGCCCTTGGGGCCTGGTGATGGGACTGGTGATCGGCGTGGCGGCGGGCATCCGCAACGCGATGCGCGCGGCACAAAGGTGGATAAGTCCGGCTGACAAGCTGACAAGCGGCAAGTCAGAATCCGATTTCTAAAGCTTGCAACGTGGCTGCCGGAAACATGTGAGTAAAGGATCTGCTGTGGAAGAAAGTCCGCTTCATCCCTTCGAGTTGCACAATTACATTCCGATCACCCTGTTTGGCATGGACATTTCCATCAACAAGGCCGTGATCATGATGTGGGTGGTGGTCGGCCTGTCGGCGTTTCTCCTGGTGACGGCCGGGCGGTCACGCAAGATGGTCCCGACCAAGCTGCAGAGCCTGGGGGAATTGCTGGTGGGCTTCATCCGCGACATCATCATGGACACGATGGGCAAGGACGGGATGCGGTTCTTTCCGTTCATTGCCACGCTCTTCGTCTTCATTCTCTTTTGTAATCTGCTCGGGTTGATTCCCGGCACCTACACGGTCACGAGCCAGATCGTCGTGACGGCGGTCTTCGCGCTGGCGGTTTACGCGATGAGTATCGTGATGGGATTCATCCTGCACGGCGCGAAGTTTCTGGGCATCCTGGTGCCCCCAGGGACGCCGGGCTGGCTGCTCCCGCTGATGATTCCGATCGAGCTGGTTAGCCAGCTTGCGCGGCCGATCTCGCTGGCCGTGCGGCTTTTTGCAAACATGACAGCGGGCCACACGATTCTGGGTGTGCTGTTCGGGCTGGCGATCGGTGGGGGGCTGCTGATCGGCTGGCTGCCCTTCGCATTCACGATTGCGATGAACGGCCTGGAAGTCGGTATCGCGTTCATTCAAGCGTACATTTTCACCACGTTGGCCTGCGTGTATTTGGGGGATGCGTTCCACCTGCACGGCCACGACGCGCACGCGCATTAACGAAAATAATGAATGAAGAATTGTGAAGTGACGAAGTAGCGCATTGGACCGAACAAAAACTCAGCAGCACACGTTCAAAATTTAGAAATTGGAGGAAACGATGGATGCAGGAGCAGCAGCGTTGGTGGGCATGGGATTAGCGGCGGCGGGCTTTGCCGGGGCCGGCGTCGGGATCGGGTACATTTTTGGCAAGATGATTGAGGCGGTGGCCCGCCAGCCGGAAGCGGAAGGCCGCGTCGGCAAGTACATGTGGATCGGCTTCGCCTTGGTGGAAGCCATCGCACTGTACGGGCTGGTCATTGCCTTCATTATTATGGGACTCCGCAAGTAGTTCTTGCGCCGAGAGGTGAGGGGTCATGCCGCAATTTGAGTCGCATTTCTTTTCGTCGCTGATCTTCTGGGAGTTTGTCTCTTTTGGGATTCTGTTCTTCGTACTGTGGAAGTACGCCTTCCCGCCAATTCTGCAGACCCTCGAAGAGCGCGAGCGCAAGATCAGGGAAAGCCTCGAGCAGGCGGACAAGCACCGGGCCGAGGCTGAGCAGAAGATGCGGGAGTACGAGGCCAAGCTCAAGGCCGCCTCAAAGGAGGCGGAGACGGTGCTGGCGGCCGCAAAGGAACGGGCCCAGCGCATCATGGAGGAGAACGAGCAGCGCCTCAAGACGGAGACGCAGCGGGCCAAGGAAGACGCCACCCGCGAGATCGAGCAAGAACGCCGGCGGGCCGTACAGGACATCCGCAATCAGACAACCGAGATGGCCCTGCTGGTGGCCGAGAAGGTCGTGGGCCGGAGCCTCACTGACGCCGATCACAAGCGGATGGCCGACGAGGCGCTGTCGTCCGTTGCGGAGGGCCAGGGAGTTAAGAGGTAACGGGCTAACGGTAGTCGTCGTCGAACCCCGTTGCTGTTTCTCCTCTCGCCTCCCACCACTAATCTCGTTACCCTCCCCCTATCCCTCTACTCCTTGATTTGGTTCCCGCCGCCCTTGCGATAGCCAGCCGGGTCGAGGGTGACGGTCGCAAAGCCGAGCTCATGCAGTCGTACGCTGACCGTCCGCTGCATGGCTGGCTCGAAGAGACGAGACAACTCAACGGCCTCCACTTCCACCCGCGCAGCACCGTTTGTGTCGCGCACGCGTACCTGCCGGAAGCCCTGCGCCAGGAGAAAGGCCTCGGCCCGCTCCACGCGCGAGAGTTTGTCGATCGTGATCGTCGTGCCCCGCTGGATGCGGGAAGACAGACAGGCAGCCGCCGGCTTGTCCCAGTTGGAGAGGCCCAGCACCTTCGCCAGCGCTCGCGTATCCTGCTTGGTCAGCCCTGCGTCCAGCAACGGACTCCGCACACGCCATTGTTGCGCGGCCGCGAAGCCGGGCCGGTCGTCCCCTAGGTCGTCGCGGTTTGTGCCGTCCGCGATCGCAGCTAGCCTGAGTTCCTGCTGAATCGGCGCCAGCGCCTGATAGAGGTCCGTCTTGCAGTGAAAACAGCGGGACGCGTCGTTCTGCACGAAAGCTGGCATTCGCAACTGATCGGTTGCGACGATCCGGTGCTGCGCGCCGATTTCGGCGGCGAGTCGTCTGGTGTCCTCAAGCTCGAAAGCCGGCAGGGTCGGCGAGACGGCCGTGACGGCCCATACCTTGTCGCCCAGCACATCGTGCGCGACTTTGAGCACAAGTGTGCTGTCGATGCCGCCAGAGAATGCCACGAGGACCGAGCCCATGTCCTCGATCGCGCCGCGCAGCTGCCGGTAGTTGTCGGTCAATGCAATTGCGCGAGGCACATCAATTTTTGCATTTTCAAGGATGAATCGTAAATGGCTGGCCGATTAGTTGCACTTCGAACATCCAACGCCCAGGATTATTTTGAAAGTTTTGCCTCGCTCAGTTTCCCAACGGCGACGAGGACGTAGCGGTCCGGGTGCAGGTACTGCTTGGCCATACGTACGATGTCCTCGGCCGTCACCTTGCCGATCCACTTGGGGTATTGCGAAAAATATTCCAGGCCCAATCCATAAAACTCGACCTGGCAGAGGATCTCGGCCAGCTTGTTCGTCGTGTCGAACCGCATGGGAAAGCTTCCGATGAGATAAGCCTTAGCCTCGGCCAGTTCCTTTGCCGTGACCGGCAAGGTCTGCATCCCGTTCAATTCCTTCAACACGCTTTCGAACGCCTGGGCGGCGGTGGCATTGCGTGTTTGCAGGCTGACCAGAAACGCGCCGGGCATGGCGTGGGCGTCGAAATGGCTCATCACGCCGTACGCTAGCCCCTGCTTGTCGCGGATGGAATCCATCAGCCGCGACGAAAATCCCCCCGCGCCCAGGATGTAATTCATGATGCTGACAGCATAGAAATCGGGATTGGTCCGGCTGATGCCGAGGTGCCCGAGGACCAGTGTCGTCTGGGTCAGGTCCTTGTCGATCAGTTCGGTGACCGGCCTGTCGATGGGGGCTGGCGCTGGCAGGGTCCGTTCCGGTACCGGGCCCTTTTGCCACGCCCCAAAATGCTTGTCGACCAGCGCGCGGGCCTGCTCCGTGGACACGTCACCCACGACGGCTACGATTGTCCGGTTCGGCAAATACTCCTTTGCATGAAAGGCCTGCACGTCGGCACGCGTGATGGCCGGCAGCGCCTCTTCCGTGCCGTTGACGGGCCAGCTGTAAGGATGGCTGTTGAAGACGAGCCGGTTGAAAGCCTTGCCGGCCACCGAGCCCGGGTCATCTTTTTGCGCAGTGATTTCTCCGAGGATCAGTTTTTTCACCCGCGCCAGTTCGGTCTCGGCAAATGTCGGACGGATCAGGATGTCGGCCAGCAGTTCAAAGCCGAGGTCGGCGTCCTTGGCGAGGACGCGCGACGTGGCCGTCGTGAAATCGTGGGATGCCTTGGCATCCAAGGTGCCGCCGACGAATTCAATCTGCTCAGCCAGTTGGGTTGCGCTGCGGGTGGTCGTGCCCTCGTCCAGCAGGCTGGCGACGAGATTGGCCAGCCCGGCCTTGTCCGGCTGGTCTTGTCCCGAGCCGGTTTTGACGAGCGCCTGGAGGTGCACCATCGGCAGCGCGTGCTGCTCGACGACGAGGACAGTCAGGCCGTTCGGCATCACGAAACGGTGCGGTTTGATATCTGCGGCGTGGCCTGGCGCAGCCGGAATCATGAACAGCAGAAGAAGGGCAAGCACGTGGCGCATCAGTTTGCCTCCGCCATGCGGCTCATCGGCGTGGGGATCAAAATGCCGACGGTCCGCGTATCTTCGACGAGATACTTCTTGGCGACGCGCTGGACGTCTTCCGTCTTCACGTCACGCAGTTTTTTTACAAAGAGCTCGATCTGCTTCCAGCCGGCGCCGGTGGTTTCCGCCTGGCCCATCAGCATCGCCTGCCGAAAGTTGGAGTCCTGCCCAAAAATGTGGGTGGCTTCCACCTGATTTTGGGCACGCTGCAATTCCTGCTCGGTGGGCGGCGCCTGCTGCAGCTTCTCGATCTCGGCGTAGACGGCGCGCTCGACCTGCTCAGGTGTCTGCCCCGGCGCCGCCGTGCCGAAGACATAGAGGAGGCCGGGATCGGTCTGGAGCAGGCTGTAGTCGGCGCCAATGGCCAGCGCCAGTTTCTGCTCATACACCAGATTGCGATACAGCCGTGAACTCTTGCCGTGCGAGAGGATGGATTCCAGAATCGTCAGGGCGTAGGCGTCGTCGTTTGAGTAATTAGGCACCTTGTAGCCGATCATGACGAAAGGCAGTTGCGCGTCGCGTTTGACAACAAAGCGGCGCTCACCCTTCTGCTCTAGCTCGGTCACGGCGGCCTGCGGTGGCAGCGGCCGTTTTGGGATCGCTTCGAAATGGTGCTTAATCAACGGCAGCAGCTTCGCGGATATGAAATCGCCGACGACGATCAGCGTGGCGTTGTTCGGAACATAGTAAGTGTCGTAGTGCTTTTTGAGATCCGCCCGCGTCATCGCGTTGAGATCGGGAAACCAGCCGATGATGGGCCAGTGATAGGGATGCATCTGAAACGCCTGTGCAAACAGCGACTCGGCCAGGTAGGACTGCGGATCGTCCTCAGACCGCAGGCGTCGCTCCTCTTTTACCACTTCGCGCTCAAGTTGAAATTCTTTCTCATCGAGGAGCAGGCCGCGCAGCCGGTCCGCTTCCAATTCCAGCGCGAGTTCGACGCGGTCGGCAGCGAGATTTTCAAAATAGGCGGTGAAGTCCTGGCCGGTGAAGGCGTTGTCGTGGCCGCCGTTTTTCTTGACGAGCCGTGAGAACTCTCCTTTTGGATACTTGGGCGTACCCTTAAACATCATATGCTCGAGCATATGCGAAAGCCCGGCGCGGCCCATAACTTCGTTGCGCGAGCCAACCTTGTACCAGATCTGGACGGTGACGACCGGGGCTTTGGGGGATTCGACCAGCAGCACCTTCATGCCGTTGGCGAGGAGATGCTCCTGGACCTCCAGCGCGAAGGCGGACGGGCTGCTGCTCAGGAGCCCAATGACAGTGAGAAGGGAAATGATCGCGAAAGACATCCGATTAGTACGCATGCGTCACCCTAACAATCAGTTATACAAGTGTCAAGCTGCTCCGGCGGGCCGGCTGGATCAATTCTCCCAACTGACCGCAGGCCCCGAGTACGTCGCGGCCCTTGCTCTTTCGTATGAGGGCATCGAAACCGGCCTGCCGCAGCACGGATTGAAAGCGCAGCACGGTACGGTCGGCCGGCCGTTTGAACGGACTGCCAGGGAAGGGGTTGAAGGGAATCAGATTGACCTTGCAGCGGATGCCGCGCAGCAGTTTCACCAGCCGTTTGGCGTCTTCTTCTGCGTCGTTTTCGCCGGCCAGCAGCACATATTCGAACGTGAGCTTCCGGTGCGGCGGGAGGGGATAGCTCCGGCAGGCGGCCAATAGACGTTTGAGCGGGTGCAGCTTGTTCACGGCCGGCATGAGGCGGTCGCGCTGTGCCTCAGTGGTGGCGTTGAGCGAGACGGCAAGGTTCACCCCGAGTTCGGCAACGTCCTGCAGCCGCGTGGCGAGGCCAGCGGTGGACAGGGTGATGCGTCGCGCTGAAAGACCGAGGCCCCAGCGCATGTTGGTCAGGCGTGTGATCGCATCCGCAACAGCCTCGATGTTGGCGAGGGGTTCCCCCATGCCCATGAGGACAATGTTCGTGAGTCGTTCGCCGGATTCCAGCCGGTCCTGCACCGCGAGCGCCTGCTCGACGATTTCGTGCGCCGCGAGATTCCGTTTCAAACCCATCATTCCGGTAAGGCAGAAACCGCAATCCAGCGTGCAGCCGACCTGGGTGGAGAGACAGAGGGTCAGCCGGTCGGCGTCGGGAATCAGCACGCTTTCGATCGTGAGTCCGTCGGCGAGGCGCAGGAGAAATTTTCTAGTGCCGTCGCTCGAGCGGAGCACCTCGACGTCGGACAGCCGGCCGATCGACGCGGTGGATTCGAGCTGTGCGCGCTCAGCTTTGGAGAGGTCCGTCATGCGCGCAATCTGGGTAGCCCGCTCCTGGTAGAGCCAGCGCAGGATTTGCTGTGCGCGGAATTTCGGCCAGCCCCATTCCTGCACTAGTTGTTCGAGCGCCGACTGATCGAGCACGAGCAGATCGACGTGCGTGTCGGTGGATGCCACACGGGGGCGGGTCGGGCGGGTCATGGGCGAAGCCTAACACAGGGTTGGGGGGACTGCCACCCCGCTGCCGGGGGGCCGTCTCCCTGTTGGGGCA